>NZ_JBNUPI010000023.1:0-16531 GCF_050409505.1 Facklamia sp. P12937 | reverse complement strand
AATGGTCATATGATTTTGATACAATGACATTCATGGCAACAGATGAAAAAGCACCTAAATTATATACATTTAAATTAGTTCTAAAAACATCTGATACTAACATTACATCTGAATATGAAGCTGCATCTATGAAAGAAGCTGAAAAATACTTCCATGACTATGTTGCTCGCTTTGGTTTAGGTGAGTTAGTATGGTCATATGATGAAGAAACTATGACATTTATGGTAACTGAAAAACCTGCAGATGAAAAACCTGCAGATGAAAAACCAAAAAATCCAAAGCCAGTAGAAAATAAAAAAGAAAAATCTGAATTACCACAAACTGGTGAAGGTTCAACCTTCGCAATTTATGGTGCAGCAGCATTATCTGTATTAGCAGGATTAGGCTTAGTTGCTAAGAAACGTGAAGAAGCATAGTTAATTTAATAGCAGCTATTTAAAAGAGCAAGATAATTTTGCTCTCAGATTGAAGACAAACCCTATTTGAGTAACTCTCAAGGAAGGGTTTGTCTTTATTTGTCTTAAAAGTTTCCTGTAAAATAAAAAACCGAAGCCTTTCTAGCTCTTCATCTCTAGTATATTTGCCAATTTCTTCATGTTTAAACAAGTAAAAGTGAGCCCTGCTTTAAATTCCATCAAGCTTTTTCCAATAAAATGCGTCTATCGAAAGCCATGATGTTCTTTAGCAGTGCCGAATATTCTGTCAGCGGACTCTTTGGATTCTTTATAAAGAGCACGCATACCCTCTGAATACCTGATATCCTCACACCTTTCAAGGGCTTTTTGCCACACATGTCGGCTAATTACACATTTATTTTGATTGTTCTCCTGATCTTGACGAGAGGCTTTGTACTCTCGATAGCCTTTTTGATTAGTGGTCGTAGAATGATAGACCCCATTTTTTCATCTAAATAACAGTCATAGTATTCATCATAGATACACTCTCTATGCTCGGGTTTACTTCTTGGTCGCGTATAAGGAAAAACTGGTATGGTGGATTGGTTTAAAAGAAATTGAACGATGGTGGCCGTTTTATAGCTCACCTCTGCAATGAGATGAGTGGGATTAAAAAGAGTAATCTTTTTAAATAGTAATCGAAATACTTGCGTATAGTGGGTATTTCTAGAGTAGACACTATAAGCTAATATCCACCCCCTTGCGATTGCAAGCTGTTTGAATAGTATAGGCAAAAACTTGCTTATGACCCCTTTATGAAACTACCTTGCATTCGGATTATTGGGACTGATTGTTTGGGACTTTGTTAAGGTCTCTTTTTTTATAAATTCAAAGTTTCCATTATTAAAAAAGATCTAAGACTGATATAATGTAGTTAATAAATTTAGAGGAGTTCGGTTTATGCATAAGAAAAAAAGTTTTTTTTATTGTCTGTTAATAGGGTTTCTGTTCAGCTTCTCAATTGGTTCTAACTTGATGGTAGAAGCAACTTCTGATCCTTTCATTCCAAGACCTGCCCTTCCGTCAGATTTAAAGAAAGTAGAAGAATCTACTAATTCTGACGACGAATCATCCGTTGGTGAGAATGAGGAAAGAGCATCTAATAAAGCAATGGAACAAGGTTTGTTTGAAACGGATATTGTTATTTATCCCCTTAATGAGTTTGAAAATCAAGAATCACTAGATAACTTTGCCAATTATGTAAAGAATGATGCAAGTCTGAATGATCAGATAATTTTAGAGGATGTCTCTGAAGAGAGTCGCTTTTTACTTTCAGCTAATTATCGTGACAGTGCTAAAGAAGATGGTCAACTGATTGTTTTATATTTTCCAGTCAATATTGCCGATCAAAGTCAAGCCCAAGAAGTCTTAGATAAACATCTATTATATTATCCTGATTTGTTTGAAAAAGGTGAATTGGCATCACAAGGTGATGGATATGATCTGGCTTTTGCTTTGAAAGTTAATGCCAATGCAGATGGCTTTGGTATCGATACAGCTAAGCAAGAAATTGAGTACTATGATCAAAGAGAACCTTATCAGTATGAACTAGAATCGAATGGTGATGACCCCTATCGTCAAGCGATAGAAGAGCGTTTTCCTGGTGAATTCAGTTTTGAAAGTGTAGAAGAAAATGGCAAAACGTTAGTGACACTTCGCCAACTACCTTTATCTGAGCGGCAAGCGAGTGTAGAAAGTGATGATAACGGCTCAAACATGGCAGGAAATCTATTTTCTCAATTCAACACCAAAATTAATGCGTATCTGACACAGATTAACTTAAAGGAAAAATTAATGAATTTAGGAATCTCTGAAGATAACGTTTCTATCGTGACCATAGGAGCAGTAGCAGTTTTAGTACTCTTAGGAATTATCTTAATAGTTTTAGGTTTTCGTCGCTAAATAAGAAAGGAAGAAAATAGAATGAAGAATAAACTTATTAATCTTTTAGTAGTTTCCGTTTTAACGTTTGGATGCGTGGGGACAATTTTTGCTCAGGATGACACTGAAAATAAGCCGGACACTGAGCAAACCCCACCCGCAAACGAAGGAAATCAGCCTGCACCACAGGAGTCTACGATTGCACCTAGTAAACCTCAAAATGAAACTACAACTAAGCCTAACAATGGTAGCGGTGAGTCTGAAGAGAAAGAAACAACTGTTGCTAACACTACAGTTGAAAGCCCAAAAGAAACAACTGTTCAAACTACAGAAACGACTGTAACAACGGTTGCTAGCCAGCCCCAACCTAATCCAAACCCTAGACCAACTCAACCTTATATTCCAAGTCGCCCACAGCCTTCCAATCGACCAGAAGATATTGAAGTGATTGAGATACCAGAAACAAGTATTGAAATGGAAGAAGAGACGGAAGTAGAAGAAGAGATTGACTTATTTGAGGGAGAATTCATTACTTTTAATGCTAATGTCTTCAAAGAAGAGTCAGAAGCGGATGATTTTATTCAATTGATTGAAGAAGATGAGGCGACAAAAGACCGCTTTATTGCTGAAAAAGAAATCATTGATGAAGACTTTATTTTGGTTCGAGTGACCTATGCAGAAGATGTTGAAGAAAAAGGACGCTACATTTTATTCTATATTTCGAGTGAATTTGAAACAGAAGAAGCAGCGGAGGAATACTTAGAGAAGCAATTACTGATTTATCCGGATCTTTTTGTTGCTGGAGAAATGATCAAAGTGGACGATAAATTCGATATCATTTTAGGAATTCGACCAGGAACTGAAACGCAGGCGGTAACTTACGATGAAGCAACCTTTGAAGTTCAATATGAAGCTGATCGTGAAGAATATCAATATATCGTTAAAGCTGATGAATTAACCGGTGAGTTTATCGATGAAATTCAAATGGCTGTGGAAGAGGCTTTTCCTGGTGAGTTTACATTCTCAGAAGAAGTAATATCTGATACTGAAAAAGAAGTGACCATGACTCCTCTTGAAATAGAAGAAGAATCAAGTGAAGAGATGGAAAGTTATTTAGAAGACTCAGAAGAAACAACGATGGAAAATTAGAGATTGGTTAAAAAATCGCCCTCAATTTAGATGAGGGCGATTTTTAAATAGCTTAATTAATTAAGCTTTAGAAGGAATTTTTCTAAGTCAGCCATTGAATTGGAGTTTTCCAATTTACTGTCTACTTTACCATCTTTAACAATGAGCAGTTGGGGAACCGTGGAAATTTCAAAGAAATTATCGACAACATCACGGAAATTATCATCCTCCATTCGCTCATCGGTATTATAATAATGATAATTTAGGTTCATTTCTTTAGCTAATTGATTTAACTTAGGTAGAAAAACACGACAATATGGACAAGAATCAAAACCTACATAGATTAGTTTGGCTTCATTTTTAGAATCTTCGATAACTGCTTCATAAGCAGTTTGACCTTCTATTTTAGAAAGGTTAGACATCTTTAAAGGGGCGATACTTACTTCACCGGCATATTTTTCAATCTTGTCTAGCTCTTTATAGACTTTTTCTTTCATTTCTTTATCTAAGTTTAAAAGAATAAGGTCTTCCTTAAAAGAAACTTGACCATCTTCTCCAATGTAGTCGCTTTTTTCAATCTTGCTTTTTTGATTTGTGATTGGATTTTCTTGTTTGTCTATTTTAGAATCATTTAGTTGGCAAGCAGTTAGTAAGAAACAGACTGACATTAGTAGGAACAATTTTTTATTTAATAATTTCACTGTAAACTTCCTTTCTAAAAAGCTTAGTAATGGTTTAACTCTTATAGAAAATATTTAATTACTTAAGCATGATAATAATTAAATTATATCACTTTTTTAGCAATAATGTTAAGATATATGAGATCGATTCAAGCAAGGGGTGTATTTATGTCCGATCATTATTATAGTCAGCAACCACAAAGCAGTCATGATGAACGTTATATTGAAGCACAGCTTTTTCACCAAAGTTATCAGTTTTCTACCGATGCGGGAGTTTTTTCCAAAGGTAGAGTGGACTTTGGTTCGCGCCTCTTGATAGAAAATTTTTTAAAGCTTAATCAAAGTATAAATTCCGGCCAACTATTGGAGTTAGGCTCAGGTTATGGGCCAATTTCGGTTGCCATTGCTGATCAATCGCAGTCACTTCAAGTGTTGGGTTTGGAAGTTAATCAGCGAGCCTTGGCATTAGCTAAGGAAAATATGCGATTGAATCGAGTGACAAATCTGGATTTTATACAAGCAGATGTTGTCACTCATAATTTCGAGCCAATTTATGATTATGTTTTAACTAATCCACCTATTCGAGCTGGTAAGACTATTGTTCAGCAATTTGTGACCCAAGCCTATCAAGCACTAAAAGAGGAAGGACAGTTATGGCTGGTTATCCAGAAAAAACAAGGGGCACCCAGTATGAAAAAGTTTATGGAAGAAACATTTGGTAATGTCAGTGAAATCGATCGCTCTAAAGGCTATTGGATTTTACAATCCATCAAGTTGTTTCAAGATTAAACACATTGGTTTTAAAAAGTCATTATTGATTAGAGGGGAAGCGTTTATTTGTTCGATAAAGTTAAAAATTATGTTACTCAGATTTCAGCTCCTATTTATATTGTGCTGACGTTTGTCGTGATTTCCTTTATTGGAGGAATACTATTAGCCACTCCTTTAGCTAGTCGATCAGGTGAATGGACGAAGCTAATTGATGCTTGGTTTACAGCTGTTTCAGCTGTTTGTGTAACGGGAAATGTAACAGTTAACACTACAGACCATTGGAATTATTTTGGACGAACGATTATTCTAGTTTTAATTGAAATTGGTGGACTTGGATTTATGACCTTATGGGTTACCGTTTTTATCTATATGGGCAAGCAAATAAATCTAAGACTGCATAAAGTTTTACTTGAATCTTTAAATATCTCCGATATTTCTGAAGTTAGAAATCTTTTGAGCTATATCATCCAATTCTCTTTGATTGTACAGATTATTGGGGCGGCTTTATTAGGAATTGACTTTATTCCACGCTTTGGCTGGTTAAAAGGAACTTATTATGCCATCTTTCATAGTGTGTCCGCCTTTTGTAATGCCGGTTTTGATTTGTTGGGAGATTCTATGATTGGTTTCCAAGACAATCCTTTAGTTCTCCTAACTTGTATGGGTTTGATTATCATTGGTGGATTAGGTTTCATTGTTTGGCGAGATTTGCTAACCTTTTATCGCAATCGTAAATTATTGTGGCATACTAAAATAGTTTTGACTACAACGGCTATTTTACTCCTTTTAGGAACAGTATTATTCGCTCTAACTGAACAACCTAGTCCTTTGTTTAAGGACCAACCCTTCTTTATTAGACTTGTAAACTATCTTTTTCTAGCGGTGACACCACGAACCGCTGGCTTTTCGAATGTGGACTATACCGCTTTATCATCTGCCGGCATTTTCTTAACCATTGTCTTAATGTTTCTAGGCGCTTCTTCGGGATCCACCGGGGGTGGGGTTAAGACCACTACTTTAGCAAGTCTTTTAATTTTTTCTTCTTCAGCTATTCGTCGTAGAGGATCGGTTATCTTTAAGCGTACCATCCCTGAAGGAGCTATTTTGAAGGCCATCTTTATTTTAATTTCAGGCTTAAGCTTAATTACCTTTGTCACCATGATCTTGTTAATAACAGAAACAATTCCTCCAGGATTCGGCATCGAATATGTAGTAGTAGAAGTTGTCTCTTGCTTTTCAACAGTTGGTTTAAGTATGGGTTTAACCCCTAATTTAACTGGTATTGGTAAAACCGTTTTAATTTTTATGATGTTTATTGGTCGAATCGGGTTGTTAACTATTTTTTGGTCAGCGAGTATGGGAAGAAAGCCATCAAAGATTAAATACCCGCATGGTAACTTGATGATAGGATAGAAAGGGAGAAACTTTCATGAAAAAAGAAATCACAGCAGTTTTAGGTCTCGGATTATTCGGAACATCCTTAGCCAAAACTTTAGCGGAAAACCACAAGCAAGTAATCGTGATTGATCGCGATATGGAGCTAGTTGAAGCTATTGCTAGTAAGGTGGAAGTAGCTGTACAAGGTGACTTTACCAAGTATGAAGTATTAAAAGAAGCCGGAGTTGGTGAAGCACAAATGGCAATTATTGCCTCCTCTTCAAAGTTTGATAATACGATTACTACCTTATTATCTTTGCAAAAGTTAGAAGTACCGACCATTATCGCAAAAACGCGCAAAGAAGAGTATAAAGAAGTGCTTTTGAAATTAGGCGTTGATCGCGTTATTTTACCCGAAACAGATATGGGGATTCGGATTGGTAATGAACTGACCAATGATTCGGTACTCGATTTAATTCAATTAGACGCTCAGAGCCACATTGTTGAATTTACCGCTCGTAAGAATTGGATAGGGAAGACGATTGAAGAAATAAATTTTAGAAGCCGTTATGATATTAATTTGATTGCGATTAAGTCTCGTATTGAAGAAGGATTTGATATTAACGTCAATCCAGACTTTATTATTGAAGAAAGCGACCTCTTTGTCGGCTTAACCAACACCAATAATGCGAAAGTTTTATTAGAAAAAGAAATTTAAGATTTTATATTTATAAGACCACTTGCTAATTTAATTCGAGTGGTCTTTTGCTTTTAAAGTCTGAGAAAGAAAGTCTTGACTTTGATAAAAAATAAGTGTAATATTGAATAACGCATAGCGTGAACATTGAATTCAAAATGGCACCGAAATATTGTCCGGTCGGCGATTTTGGCAGAGTAAACAAAAGATTGAGGAAGCTTAGGCGATTAAAATCAATTCTTTTGTCTTTTTTTTGCCCTTAAAAAGGACAAAAAGTATTTTGTTATCAAATTATAATATTTGTAAACATATTGTAATCTGCCGGTCGATAGTTAAAGCAAGCCCAGAAGAATCACCATTCGCTACGTAATATTAAAGAGGGGTGAATTGTTTGAGTCAGCATCATATCGTGAAATATGGTAAAAAAGCAGAACGTCGTAGTTATGCACGAATTGATGAGGTTTTGGAATTACCAAACTTGATTGAAATCCAAACCGATTCCTATCAATGGTTTTTAGAAGAAGGATTAAAGACCATGTTCCAAGATATCTCGCCAATCGTCGATCATACAGAAAATTTAGAACTTTATTTCCATGATTACTCATTTCAAGAGGCTAAATATACAGTAGAGGAAGCTCGTTCCCACGATGCCAACTACTCTAAACCAATCTATGTTAATTTGCGCTTAGTTAATAAGGAATCTGGTGAAGTAAAAGAACAAGAAGTATTCTTTGGCGATTTCCCAATTATGACGGATATGGGAACCTTCATCATTAATGGGGCAGAACGTGTTATTGTTTCACAATTAGTACGTTCTCCAGGTGTCTACTTCCATGATAAAGTAGACAAAAAATCAAGACATACTTTTGCTTCAACCGTTATTCCTAACCGAGGAGCTTGGCTAGAATTTGAAACGGATGCTAAAGGAATTGCCTATGTCAGAATTGACCGGACACGTAAATTGCCAATTACAGCCTTAATTCGTGCACTTGGTTTTGGCGAAGATGACGAGATTGTTGAAATCTTATCTGAAACCACCCTATTGAATGACACTTTAGCTAAAGATGTCCATAAAAACATTTCTGACTCCCGTGCTGAAGAAGCTTTGAAAGATATTTATGAACGCCTACGTCCTGGTGAGCCGAAGACAGCAGATTCTTCACGTAACTTATTAACGGCTCGTTTCTTTGATCCAAGACGTTATGATTTAGCGCCAGTTGGACGTTATAAGATTAATAAAAAACTCCACTTAAAGCACCGTCTTTTAGGAATGACACTCGCAGAAACTTTGGCAGACCCAGAAACAGGTGAAGTACTCTTCACAGAAGGAACTGAACTTTCTGCAGGAGATATTGAACGTTTAATCCCTTACTTAGATAATGGTTTGAATGTTTATACTTATACTCCTTCACCAGATGGTGTGATTGGTGAACCGATTGACTTGCAAGTGGTCAAAGTATACTCCCCTCTTGATTCGGACCGTGTGATTAATATTGTCGGTAACGCTAATCTTGAAGGAGTGCATCACTTAACCCCAGCAGATATTATCGCGTCAATGAACTACTATTTATTATTAAATGAACAAGTAGGCTCAACAGATGATATTGATCATTTGGGCAACCGTCGTATTCGTTCAGTCGGTGAATTACTGCAAAATCAATTCCGTATTGGCTTATCGCGTATGGAAAGAGTAGTCCGTGAAAGAATGTCCTTACAAGATGTCTCAACAATGACACCGCAACAGTTAATTAATATTCGTCCAGTTGTAGCGGCTATTAAAGAGTTCTTTGGCTCTTCTCAATTATCACAATTTATGGATCAAACCAATCCATTGGGTGAATTGACTCACAAGCGTCGTCTTTCTGCCTTAGGACCGGGAGGGTTAACACGTGATCGCGCTGGTTATGAAGTGCGTGACGTTCACTACTCTCACTACGGTCGTATGTGTCCAATTGAAACACCAGAAGGTCCAAACATTGGATTAATTAACTCCTTATCTTCATATGCAAAAATAAACCGTTATGGTTTCATTGAAACACCTTATCGTAAAGTGGATAAGGCTAACAAGACCGTTACAGAAGAAATTGCGTATTTATCAGCAGATGAGGAAGATTTATACATCATTGCTCAAGCTAACTCTCGTTTAAATGAAGATGGTACTTTTGAAAATGACACGGTTATGGCTCGTTATAAAGACCAAAACTTAGAGGTCAAAACTAACACAGTCGATTTTATGGATGTTTCACCAAAACAGGTAGTTGCAGTAGCAACGGCATCGATTCCTTTCTTAGAAAACGATGACTCCAACCGTGCTTTAATGGGAGCTAACATGCAACGTCAAGCAGTTCCTTTAATTCGTCCCAAAGCACCGATTATCGGAACAGGTATTGAGTATAAAGCTGCTCACGACTCGGGTGCGGCATTGATTTGCCGACGTCCAGGTCGAGTAACCTATGTGGATGCTGAACGTATTCGTGTGCAATTAGAAGATGGTTCCGTTGATGAATACCGCTTAACTAAATTTGCACGTTCCAATGCGGGAACATGTTACAACCAACGTCCAATTGTTGTTGTTGGAGATCAAGTTGATGCTAATGAAATTTTAGCAGATGGATCTTCGATGGAAAACGGTGAAATGGCCTTAGGTCAAAACCCATTGGTAGCCTTTATGACTTGGGATGGTTATAACTACGAGGATGCCATCATCATGTCTGAACGTCTAGTTAAAGACGATGTCTATACCTCTATTCATATTGAAGAATATGAATCAGAATCACGTGATACTAAGTTAGGACCAGAAGAAATTACGCGCGAAATCCCTAATGTTAGTGAGGAATCCCTCAAATATTTAGATAAAGATGGAATTATTATGGTCGGTGCGGAAGTACGCGATGGAGATATTCTAGTCGGAAAAGTCACACCAAAAGGTGTGACTGAATTGACAGCAGAAGAACGCCTCTTACACGCTATTTTTGGTGAAAAAGCACGTGAAGTTCGTGACACTTCCTTAAGAGTTCCCCATGGTGGTGGTGGAATTGTGCACGATGTTAAGGTATTCACTCGTGAAAATGGCGACGAGCTTTCACCAGGAGTGAATAAATTGGTTCGTGTTTATATTGTTCAAAAACGTAAAATTCAAGTCGGTGACAAGATGGCTGGACGTCATGGAAATAAAGGGGTTGTCTCTTTAATCATGCCGGAAGAAGATATGCCATTTATGCCTGATGGGACACCAGTTGATATTATGTTAAACCCATTAGGGGTGCCTTCAAGGATGAATATCGGACAGGTCTTTGAATTACATTTAGGAATGGCCGGACGTCAATTAGGTATTAATTTTGCTACACCTGTCTTTGATGGGGCGAATGAAGAAGAGGTTTGGGAAACAGTTAGAGAAGCCGGATTAGAACCGGATGCTAAGACAACTCTATATGACGGTCGTACTGGAGAACCATTTGACCGAAAAGTTTCAGTCGGTGTCATGTATATGTTGAAACTCGCACACATGGTCGATGACAAGCTGCATGCACGCTCAACGGGCCCATATTCATTAGTAACCCAACAACCGCTCGGAGGTAAAGCACAGTTTGGTGGACAACGTTTTGGCGAGATGGAAGTTTGGGCCTTAGAAGCCTATGGTGCAGCTTATACCTTACAAGAAATCTTGACTTATAAATCAGATGATGTAGTAGGTCGTGTGAAGACATATGAAGCCATTGTCAAAGGAGAAGCTATTCCCAAACCTGGTGTACCAGAATCCTTCCGTGTATTAGTTAAAGAACTACAAGCTTTAGGATTGGACTTGAAAGTCTTGGATGCTGAAGATAAAGAAATTGAACTATTGGATGATGACGATGAAGATGATGTAATTAACTTTAATGCGCTTGAGAAGTATAAAGAAGATCAAAAAGCCGCTGAAGAAAAGAGCGTCGTTCAAACAAGTGAAACTAATGAAAGTTCAGCCTCAATTACTAGTGGAGATACAACTAAAGAGGACTAGTAATGTCTAAATGCCTTGGAGCCATTGGAGAAAAGGCACTCCATTAATTGGTGGAAACACCAGCTTAAATCAAGAAGGAGGTCGGCCCCTTGATAGATGTTAATAAATTTGATTCCATGAAAATCGGTCTCGCATCCCCAGAAAAAATTCGTTCATGGTCTTATGGGGAAGTCAAAAAACCAGAAACCATCAACTATCGAACTTTAAAACCCGAAAAAGATGGACTCTTTTGCGAGCGTATTTTTGGTCCTACCAAGGATTGGGAATGTTCTTGTGGGAAGTTAAAACGTGTTCGCTATAAAGGTCGCGTATGTGACCGTTGTGGCGTGGAAGTGACTCGCGCTAAAGTTCGTCGTGAAAGAATGGGGCATATAGAATTAGCAGCCCCAGTTACTCATGTGTGGTATTTCAAAGGGATTCCAAGCCGTATCGGCTTGATCCTTGACATGAGCCCGAGACTATTAGAAGAAGTGATTTATTTTGCTTCTTACATAGTTATTGATCCAGGCGATACGGGTCTAGAATATAAATCATTACTCACTGAGACAGAGTATCGTGAGAAAAAACGTGAGTTCGGCAACCGTTTTTATGCCAAAATGGGTGCAGAAGCGATTAAAGAACTCCTACATGCAGTTGATGTAGATGCTGAGATCAGTGGTTTACGAGAAGAGCTTAAAACGTTGACTGGACAAAAAAGAACGCGAGCGATTCGTCGTTTAGATATCTTGGATTCTTTCCAAGAATCAGGAAATAAACCAGAATGGATGGTTATGGATGTTTTGCCAGTTATACCACCTGATTTAAGACCGATGGTTCAGTTGGAAGGAGGACGCTTTGCAACTTCTGACTTAAATGATCTTTACCGTCGAGTGATTAATCGTAACAATCGTTTGAAACGCCTTTTAGATTTAGGTGCACCAAATATTATTGTGCAAAACGAAAAACGAATGTTACAAGAGGCAGTAGATGCTTTGATTGATAATGGTCGTCGTGGACGTGCTGTTACTGGTCCTGGTAATCGTCCATTAAAATCTCTTTCTCACATGCTTAAAGGTAAACAAGGACGTTTTCGTCAAAATCTTTTAGGAAAACGTGTGGACTATTCTGGTCGTTCGGTTATCGTTGTTGGACCGTCTTTAAAAATGTACCAATGTGGTATACCAAAAGAAATGGCCATCGAACTATTTAAACCGTTCGTAATGAAAGAATTAGTAGAACGCGAAATAGCTAGCAACGTAAAAAATGCTAAACGTATGATTGAAGTTCAACATGATGCGATTTGGCCTGTTATTGAAGATGTTATTAAGGAACACCCCGTACTACTTAACCGAGCACCTACTCTTCACCGATTAGGTATTCAAGCTTTTGAACCGGTTTTAATTGAAGGGAAAGCAATTCGTCTACACCCATTAGTATGTAACGCTTATAACGCTGACTTTGATGGGGATCAAATGGCAGTTCACGTACCGTTATCTGAAGAAGCTCAAGCTGAAGCCCGTCTGTTAATGTTAGGTGCACAAAACATCCTAAGTCCTAAGGACGGTAAGCCAGTTGCAACACCTTCACAGGACATGGTGCTTGGTAATTATTATTTAACAATTGAAGAACCGGGACGTGTGGGCGAAGGAATGATTCTAAGCTCCATTTCAGAAGCAGAGATTGCATATCAAAATGGCTATGTGCATTTACATACCCGTGTAGCGATTCCTGCTAAGTCTTTCACTAATAAAACTTTCACTGACTGGCAAAGAGAACGTTTAATGGTTACAACTATTGGTAAATTATTCTTTAACGAAATCATGCCAGATGAATTCCCATATTTAAATGAGCCATCAAATGAGAACCTAACGCAACAAACACCTGATAAGTACTTCTTGGAACCAGGTGTAAATGTTAAAGAAGCTATTGAACAGATGGAGCCTGTGTCACCGTTTAAGAAAAAAGATTTTGGTAATATTATTGCTGAAGTCTTTAAACATTATCATATTACTCAAACATCAATTATGCTAGATAAGATGAAAGATTTGGGTTATAAATATTCTACGCAATCAGGTATCACCGTAGGGGTAGCGGATGTTCTCAGTTTAGATAGTAAAGCAGAAATCTTAGAGAAAGCTCATGCCAAAGTTGATGAGATTACTCGAATGAGACGACGCGGACTTCTAACTGAAGACGAGCGCTATGAAAATGTTATTCGTACATGGGAAAAAGCCAAAGATCAGATTCAAAAGGATCTACAAAAGAGCTTGCCACGTCTAAACCCCATCTTTATGATGTCTGACTCTGGTGCCCGTGGTAATATTTCTAACTTTACCCAGCTAGCCGGAATGCGTGGAAACATGGCGGCTCCTTCTGGGAAAATCATCGAATTACCAATTACATCCAACTTCCGTGAAGGCTTAAACGTTATGGAAATGTTTATCTCCACTCACGGAGCGCGTAAAGGGATGACCGATACGGCCTTGAAGACCGCTGACTCAGGTTATTTAACACGTCGATTAGTTGATGTCGCTCAAGATGTCATTATCCGTGAGGAAGATTGTGGAACAGACCGTGGAGTTGAAATTCGTGAAATTGCCGATGGTAATTCGGTTATTGAGTCCCTAGAAGAACGTTTACAAGGACGTTATGCACATAAATCAGTCATTCATCCAGAAACTGGAGAAGAAATTGTTAAGGCTCAAGAATTGATTACAGATGAGAAGGCTGCAGAAATTATTAAAGCAGGTATTGAAGCTGTAACTATTCGTTCAGTCTTTACATGTAATACTGACCATGGTGTATGTAAACATTGCTATGGACGCAACTTAGCGACTGGATCAGAAGTAGAAGTTGGAGAAGCAGTAGGTACAATCGCTGCTCAATCTATCGGTGAGCCTGGTACTCAGTTAACCATGCGTACCTTCCATACGGGAGGGGTTGCCGGTGGTGGTGATATTACTCAAGGTTTACCACGTATTCAAGAAATTTTTGAAGCGCGTGTTCCAAAAGGACAAGCAACCATTACGGAAGTTGCCGGAGTTGTTACTTCGATTGAAGAAAAATCAAGCGAGCGGTTGAAAGAAATTACCGTTACAGGAGTTACGGATAACCGCACTTATAAAGTGGCTTATGCTGCTCGCCTTAAAGTCAATGAAGGCGATCGTGTAGAACGTGGTCAAGCCTTAACAGAAGGATCAATCGATCCCAAAGAATTATTAGCAGTTACTGACGTCTTAACGGTCCAAAAATACATTATGCGCGAAGTTCAAGCCGTATATCGTGGCCAAGGGGTAGAAATTGGTGATAAACACGTTGAGGTGATGGCTCGTCAAATGTTACGTAAAGTTCGTGTAATGGACCCTGCTTCTACATCTATTTTACCAGGGGCCTTAATGGATATCGCAGACTTTGCTAAGGCTAATAAAGACACCATTACAAGTGGGGAAACACCAGCTACGGCTCGACCCGTCTTACTTGGAATTACTAAAGCTGCTCTTGAGACAAAATCATTTATCTCAGCTGCTTCCTTCCAAGAGACAACACGTGTCTTGACCGATGCGGCCATTCGTGGAGACCGTGACTACTTAATTGGTCTAAAAGAAAACGTCATTATTGGTAAATTAATTCCAGCTGGTACTGGAATGAACAGCTACCGTGATTTGGAAATCCAAACCACTCAAGATACTATTCCTATGCCAACTGAGATAACAGAGGAACCACAGCAAATGAAATAAACAAAATAGATTAAACCCTTCAATTATTGAACTGCTCCCCCAAAAGTAAAACTATTTTAGGGGGAGTTTTTCATAATTGAAGGGTATTTTTATATGATATATTGCAATAATTATTACGACACTTCTGTTAACAAATTCAATTTCTCAATATAACGTTCAAAGGGTGCTTCAAACGCTAGACATTTCCTTGGTCTAGCGTTTACTTTATAGATAGCTTTAAACAAGTCTTGATCCTTTAGCTGTGCGAAATCCGTTTTCTTAGGAAAGAATTCCCTTAGCAAGCCATGCTGCCTTCATTGGTGCCTCTTTGCCATGCACTCTAGGCATCGGCAAAGTAAAAACCTATCCCTAACTTACTCTCTACTACGTCATAGCAAGCGAATTCTTTTCCTCTATCGGATGTGAATGTTTTAAAGGCTCCTTGTGGTAAGGATTTTGTTAATTGATAAAGCGCTTCTAACATAGATTGTTTACTTCTGTCTGGTGTTTTTATCGCAAAATAGGTACGAGTCTTCCTTTCTGCAAAAGTAGCTAAACATCCTTTGCTTTTTCCTCAAGAAGATACTAGAATATCAAGTTGTCAGTGTCCAAATTCAGTGCGCTTCTTCACCACTTTGGGTCTTTTCTAAACAGAAGTGTTGATATCAAATCTTTCTCTTTTTTCTTTCATTTTTTTAGAGTGACCTTTTCTCCTTAACACCTGCAAGGAAACGGATAAAGTCTCCTTATATATCCAATTATAGAATGTCTTAAAGGAGAAGGTATTTGGGAAAAGTCTTACTTCTATCATCCGTGGTAATATATAGGGCTCATAACAATCTCTTTCATGTGTATGTTTTATAGTAATGACATTTTACATGAATTAAATTTGTTATGAGTTTTATTTTTACTCGTGTTGCATTAAATTTTACAATGCATCATATCAAAACATAACTAGTTATAAAAGAAAATATTAAAAAAGGAATAAATGGAATTATTTTACTTTTAGAAAGATAACAATACAAAAGTCCAAGTGAAGCTGCTAAAAATAAAAAGTAAGGAATAGAGCCTAGGGGAATAAACAATAGAGAAATACAGATGAATTTTAAATCGGCACCTCCCATCCAAGACTGTTCTGTTCTTATAAGAAGAAAGCTGATAAGACAGAAAATAAGAAAATACTGAAAGGGAATAATATTATATGAATAATTATAGAGTAATCCGAGTGTCAAAAAAGAAAGTTGTAGAAAATCAGGAACCCACTGATCAAGTATATCCATGAAGGTCATGAATAGAAAGATAAGTAATAAAATCAGATTAAAAAAAGAAAAAGTAGTGAATAGAAAAAAGAAGAGAGAGCAGAGTCCACCAAACAATTCAAAGTAAAAGTGATTGACACTTATTTTCCGACAGCAAAAATAACAATGCCCCTTCAGTAATAAATATGAAAACAAAGGAAATAACTGCCAAAAGTAGAGTTTGTGCTGACAATGATCACAAGAAGATCGTGCTTTCCAACTAAAGCTTTTATTTATAATGGAATAAGAAAGATAGTAAACAAAACTCGCTATACAAGATCCAATATAAAAGTACAGTATATGAGTCATCATTAACTCCTTTTATAAGTTATAGGCTTAAATACACGTAAAAAAGAAAAAAAGTGCTAAAAATTATTGACACAAATTAAAAAAGATAGTAAAATGTAATTCCTGCTAGCGAATATCTTGTAAAAAAGCAGATATTTAGAAGAAAACTCAAAAAATCTTCAAAAAGGTTTGACAAAAAGTCTAAACCATGCTAGTATATAGAAGTTGTCACTTATGGCAGCGAAGCTCATTGAAAACTGA
>NZ_JBNUPI010000022.1:0-18898 GCF_050409505.1 Facklamia sp. P12937 | reverse complement strand
TTTCTTTAGAACCATCAGGATAAGTGACTTCCACTAGACCTGTATACTTACCTGGTGTGCTTGGATCAATTTGTCCAGCTGGTGTCACATCCTTAAAGCTTGGTACACCTGGATGATCTGGATCCTCTACATAATCTGGAACTATTACGTTGTCGGTTAAATCAACGATGCCATCTACTTCTACGATCTCTGGCTTAACCGTTGGATCGTAATCTTCTTTTTGAGGGATCTCTGGCGCAGTCACCGTCACCGGTACCTGGATGATTTCCATTGATCCATCTGGATAAGTCACTTTAACAAGTCCAATATAGCCGCCAGGTGTTGTATTATCGATGGTTCCAGCTGGAGTCACATCTTCAAAAATTATATCTCCAGGATATTTTGGATTCACTACATAATCTGGAATGCTAACATTATCTAATAAATCGGGTGTTCCTCCTATCCCAATAATTTCAGGAGTTACTTGAGGAACGAAAACATCTGCTTGTGAAGCTTCCGGAGTTTTTACGGTAACAGGTACATCAACAATTTCGGATGTTCCGTCTGGATAAGTTACTCTAACTTTACCTGTATATTCTCCAGGAGTTGTATTATCAATCACTCCATCTGGCGTCACATCCTCAAAAGTAGGGACACCTGGATATTTTGAATCTTGAATATATGAAGGAACAGTCACATTATCTATTAAATTAGGAGTTTGTCCAATTTCAATTACTTCTGGTACCACCATTGGATCATATACATCGGATTTTTTATCGATTACAGTCACTGGCACATCAACAATTTCAAATGTATTATCTGGATAAGTCACTTTAACTTTACCCGTATATTCTCCAGGAGTTGTATTATCAATCACTCCATCTGGCGTCACATCCTCAAAAAGAGGGACACCGCTATGCTTTGGATCCTGCACATAGTTTGGAACAGTTACGTTATCTGCTAAATCAATCGTATCTCCTACTTTAATTATCTCCGGAGTTACATTCGGTTCATAAATTGAATCATGAGGAACGTCTACAGCGGTTACCACTACAGGTACTTGAATAGTTTCAGAACTTCCGTCTTGGTAGGTTACTTTGACCGTACCCGTATATTCCCCAGGTTTTGTATTATCTATCGAACCTAAAGGAGTAATATCCTCAAATGTTGGTTTTCCATCATAGTTAGGAACAGTCACATTATCGATTAAGTTAACTGTTTCTCCCACTTTGATATTCTCAACAGTTGCAACGGGAGCAAATGTATCTGCTTCATTTTTTAACCTCGCATAAAAATTATCAATCGCTATTATATTTCCCGTATTTACTGTTTCTAATTGAGCAATATACATTGTTTCTCGTGGCAAATTAGCAGGTACATCAAATGCTTGATCTGGGAAAACTCCATTTGCTGCAACAGTAAAAGGGGTTCCTTCAAGAACTAATTTTGGAGATTTCGTAGGATCTTCAGGAACTTCATACCAACGAACGATATACTCAACATCAGGCACAGCTCCAGTAACAACAGCATTCGCTTTATTGCCGGGTGCTGCATAATTATCGGTTGAATCATAATTAGTAATGTCTATTGTTGGAATAGTATTTCTTAGTACAAATTGGAAACCAGCTCCTTTGAATTCATCCCTTCCAGAAGAATTCGTTTGAGAATATAACAAGGCTGTTGTCGGCTTGCTTGAAGTCGAGAAGTCCCTAAATTCAGAATCATATCTTGAAACGAGGATAAAGTCAGATGCATCAAGACCCCCTGTGTCGTATTTAAGGTTTTTCCCATTATAGAATTGTCCATCTAAAGTGGAGTTAGAAAAAACAGAAACTTCTTTACCAAACTGATTTCCTTGCGAATCAGCTACCGACATATTCATGATCACTTGATGCCATAGAGACGCATTTTTTCTTTGCTTGATTCCTAACATCTCTCTTACATTAGCTATATCGAACTTAAAATCACCAAATTGATTGGTCTTTGTCTTATAGGTAACCTTATTATTAGGATTCAAAACATCTTGGATAGTTAGATAAACCGTCATATCCTCAGCAAATTTATCACCTGTTTTTTCTTCATAGGCTGGATATTGTGAGGTGATTCCTGGTGCATAATCTGCCTCCCAATAAACATTTCCTACAATTGTCTTATCATTAGCGTAATTTGCATGATTGATATCCCCTACTAATTTATCAATTTCGACTACTTTTTCTTTATTATGCTGAGTCAATTGATCTTTAGGTTGTAAAACGACAGCAACATCTTGAATCTGCATCGTTGCCACATCTTGAAGAATTGGTGTCCATATACCATTAATTCCCTGACTATAACCTCCCCATTGTCCAGGGTTACCATTACTTGTTTGAACATTATCATACTTATTATTGACTAACCAATCTTGATCTGCCCAAATTCGATATTTAAAAGCTGAATATAATACAGTTTCTAACTGCTTACCAAGAAATTCGTGGTCCGTTGTTGTTCCATCAGGATTGACCACTTTAAATATCCCTGGATTCACTGCAAAATAACCATTATCATTGGATTTAAATGTATAAATAGGTGACAAAGTACCATCTCTATCCATCCATTGCATATATAAAGGTACGTTCCCAACTAGATAGTCTTGATTATTAATCAAATGTTTGTCATTAACCTGATGGTTATCTTGGGATTTAATGAGTTCTTTATCCCCATCATATATCCCTGTATTTCCTGCATTATCTACGTAAGTTCTACCATTTAAATGGTGTTTTAGATATTTGAGATTAAATTCTCCATCTAACATTTTGTTTTCAATACTGATCACATTCTGATCAGCAGGTAAAAGATTCGCTAAAGTAGCAAAAGATTCCGGAGCAGATAAAGCTTTATCTTGAGGTGCATTAATTGATGTCGCCTCTGAATTAGAGGTTCTACTTTCATTCGCTAATGTTTCATTTTCTATACTAGTTGTTATTTCTTCTAAACTAGTTTTATTCGCTTCTAAGTTTGTAGCTTTTTCTTCTTTTATAGACGCTACTATAGACTTAGCCTTATTTGCTGAGATTTCCGCTTCTTTTGCTGAGATTTTCGCTTCTTTTGCTAATGCTAAAGCTTTTGTAGTTCCAGCAATATTTGCTGCCTCGATGGCTATCCCTGCTTCTGCCTTAGCATTATTTAAAGCTGAAATAGCTTCTTTCGCTGCGGTTTCTGCTTCTATAACACTCGTCGCTTCAGAAGCTTTTTCGGCAGCATTAGAAGCTTCTTTTGCAGCCAAAGCAGCTTCTAATGCTGCATTTTTAGCGGTATTTTCCGCTTCTAATTCATCATTTGAAAGTTCATTTAATGTGGTATCATCACCTGTGACTGTTGCTTCCTCTGAGGTCATAACTTCTTCAGTGGTAACTAGTTCTTCATTAGTTATCTTATCTTCTGAACTATTTGTTAATTCAGAAGTGACTACTTCGTTTAAATCGTTTTGTTCGTTTAATGAATTATCTGCTGTTTCTTCTGTCGTCGCGCTTGTTGAGGTTTCTTCTGTAATATTTTGTGCATAAACACTATCTTGACCTACACCTGCAAATATGAAAAAAGATGCGATTAAAACAGAACAAGATCCAAATGCAAACTTTCTTATTGCATATTTGTTATCTTTATTAGAAAACTTCCTCTGTTTCAAAAATTTATTATTCTTACCGACCACAATATCACTCCTAAAAAAATTTAATATTGCGACATCTTTTCTAAAGTATAGCGACAATACTATAAGAACATATTATAATATTCGCTTGATTTAGTCAAACAAATGCTATATAATTATTATTTTATTTATAAATAGGTTGTATTATATATCAATTTAAAGTAAAAAAATTATGGCTACCTCATTCCTTTATATTTATGTAATAAGTTGGGAGTTTTACACATCTTTTCTATACTAAGTTTTTTAAAAGGGTTGCCTTACAATAAAGTTCATATCCAAGTATTATTTTTCTGAACTTCTATGTTTATCCTATATGTAATCTGATCCTAAGCAGATCGATCTTCAATTCAACTTTATAACAATAATAGTATTATCTATATTTTTTAAACGTGGTTGAGAATCACAGTAATGCGTTTAATATCTTTCATTTTTATAATTATTACTTGTTAATAATAAAACTTAAAACGCCTCCTCTAGCGATGCCAATAAGCATCGCTAGAGGAGGCGTTTAACTTTAATTTATAAATTCTTTAAGTTTTTAGCGTTTCTTATTTAAATTCTGTAATTTTTTCAGCGGCTAAGCGTACGGATGGATAACCAGAATCTTTAGCCTTTCCAATTGATAGGATCATTACCGGTACATAGCGTTCTTTGTCGAGACCGAAAGCTTCAGCCAATAAGTCCTCTTCAAAACCACCGATTGCATTGGTATCATAACCATGAGAACGAGCCACTAACATTAATTGCATGGCTGCCAAACTTGAATCAATTTTTACAACATCATTCATTTTTTGTTTAGAAAAGCTTTTATAATAAGGAATAATGACAGATAATTGTTGATCTCTCGTTTCAGCAGGCATTTTACCTTCCTCGACTGCTTGATTGTAGATTTCTTCACCGAGTTCATAACACTGCATATCGCCAAATATTAATATCATAGCAGATGAAGTGTCATTTTGCAGCGTATTAAAACGAATAAGTGGTTTTAATTTGGCTTTTTGCTCTTGGCTTTCAACCACCACAAACCTCCATGGTTGCATATTGACGGATGAAGGAGCTGTGGTAGCTTCTTGAATCATTTCAAGCATTTCTTCCTGACTTATTTTATACTTCTCATCATAAGCACGAATTGACTTTCTTCCATAAGTAATTTCTGAAAAATTATTAGTGACTAAGTGGTTGGACATATTATTCTCCTTTTCTATTGTATTAATTTGGTTAATAATTCGATCAATCGCTGTGTTTCATCTTTAGATAGGGGTAAAATCCTCTGTTGCTCAGATTGACAATGACTCTGCTGGCAACGATTCAAATCATTTAACGCCTTATCGGTAATTGTTACGAGCACTTCACGATTATTTTCTTTATTTCTTTTGCGGATCACATATTTTTTTCCTTCAAGAATTCTTAAATGTCTTGTAACAGCTGCACGATCTATCTTTAATTCCTTTTGTAGACGAGTTTGGCAACAAGGACCATGCTCTTTTAAAAACATCATTAATTCAAAGCGCGTTATACTAAATGACGTTTCTTTTTCAAATTTACTAATTAACTCCTGGTTAACTAGTTTTAATTGATAAAATAATCTACTTACTTCTCTTAGACTCACCAAACCCTCCCTCTTTCATTTCATAAATCAACAGTTGACTCGTCAATTATAAAGTGTTTTGTTTGTTTTTTAAAATAAAATGCTCCTTTATTAACCAAAAAAACGCTCTCTAAATTCTTAGAGAGCGCTTTAATCTATTCTGTCAATCTTATTTGAAATCTTTTAAATTATAGAAAACTTTTTTGCCATTATATTGTGCTAATTCACTTAATTCATCTTCAATCCGCAATAATTGATTATATTTGGCAATACGGTCTGTACGTGATAAAGACCCTGTCTTAATTTGACCCGCATTGGTTGCTACTGCAATATCCGCAATAGTGGAGTCTTCCGTTTCACCTGAACGGTGAGAAATGACTGCTGTGTACCCTGCACGCTTAGCCATTTCAATCGCATCAAATGTCTCAGTTAGTGTCCCAATTTGATTCACTTTGATTAAAATGGAATTCCCCACACTTTCTTCAATACCACGTGAAAGAATTTCAGTGTTGGTCACAAATAGATCATCTCCAACTAATTGGACTTTGTCACCTAAACGTTCAGTTAGTAACTTCCAACCCTCCCAGTCATTTTCATCCATACCATCTTCAATGGAAATGATTGGATATTTATTCACTAACTCTTCAAGGTAGTCAACTTGTTCTTGGGCTGAGCGTTTTTTACCGCCTTCTCCTTCAAATTTGGCATAATCATAAACACCCTCTACGTAAAATTCTGAAGCGGCACAGTCAAAGCCTAAGAAGATATCTTGACCGGGTTTGTAGCCAGCTTTCTCAATCGCTTTAAGAATGGTCTCTACACCGTCTTCCGTTCCTTCAAAGCGAGGCGCAAAACCACCCTCGTCACCTACTGATGTTTCTAACCCACGTTCCTTGAGAATTGATTTTAGCGCATGGAAAACTTCAGCGCCCCAACGTAACGCTTCTTTAAAGTTTTCAGCCCCAACAGGTAAAATCATAAACTCTTGGAAAGCAATCGGAGCATCCGAGTGTGAGCCACCATTAACAATATTCATCATTGGTACTGGTAACTCTTTGGTATTGAATCCACCTAAGTATTGGTATAAAGGTATTTCTAAATAATCAGCAGCTGCACGTGCCACAGCAATAGATACGCCTAAGATAGCGTTTGCTCCGAGTTTTCCTTTATTCGGTGTGCCATCCATTTCAATCATCATTTGATCAATAGCTTGTTGTTGCAATACATCAAACCCTAATAAGGCTTCGGCTAAAAAGTGGTTAACGTTATCAACGGCTTGGCTAACTCCTTTGCCACCATAGCGTGTTGCATCTCCATCACGTAATTCTACTGCTTCATGTTCTCCAGTAGATGCTCCTGAAGGGACCATTCCGCGTCCAAAGGCACCACTTTCGGTATAAACTTCTACTTCAATTGTTGGGTTTCCTCTTGAGTCAAGAACTTCACGTGCGTAAACATCTGTAATATAAGGCATTTTATTCGCTCCTTTTGTTGGATTGAAACGGTTAAACGTCTCAATCTTATTCTATTGTTTTAGTAAATTAAATTCAATGAATTGCCATTAATGCTTAATTAAACTTTGGCTAGTCATCTCACTTGGTTGGTCAATTTTTAAAAGGTCAAGCATAGTAGGTGCTAAATCAGATAGTATGCCACCTTCTCTTAACGAGATTCCTTCTTTCGTAACAATCACTGGTACAGGATTGGTAGTATGAGCAGTCATAGGTTTACCTTCTAACGTAATGACTTCATCTGAATTGCCGTGATCGGCTGTAATGATTGCAACACCTTCTTTTTCTAAAATCAAATCGACAATTTGACCGAGGCACTCATCGACCGCTTCAATAGCTTTGACGGTTGGCTCTAACATACCTGAATGTCCAACCATATCCGGATTAGCAAAATTAAGAATGATTGCATCAATCGTATCTTCATTAATTTTATCTATCAATGCGTCCTTGACTTCGTAAGCGGACATTTCAGGTTTTAAGTCATAAGTAGCTACTTTAGGAGAAGGAATTAAAATACGTTCTTCTCCCGGAAACGTTTCATGACGGCCACCTGACATAAAGAAAGTGACATGAGGAAACTTCTCAGTTTCTGCAATACGTAACTGCGTTTTGCCTGCTTTCGCTATCGCTTCGCCAATCGTATTCACTAAATCAACTTTCTTGAAAGCGATTTCGGCTAGAACATCTTTTGAATATTTAGTAAATGTTACAAATTGTAAGTTTTCTGGTCGATTCGATGTGTCAAAGCCGTCAAAAGCCGGATTACTTAAAGCTGTTGATAGTTGAATCGCACGATCAGGTCGGAAATTATAATAAATAAGGCTATCGCCTTCTTTAATGTGTCCTTCTGGATCCACCACAAAAGGTTGAACAAATTCATCATATACTTCTTGATCATAAGAAGCCTGAACTCCTGCTTCAGCAGAGGCATATTGAGGTCCTTGGCCACTAACTAAGGCATCATAGGCTAATTTAACGCGGTCCCAACGCTTATCACGGTCCATTGCATAGTAGCGTCCAGAGACTGTTGCAATTTCACCAATTCCTTTTTCTTTAATAAAACTTTCTGTATCTCTTATAAAATCTATTCCGGATTGAGGTCCAACATCACGTCCATCTAGAAAAGCGTGAATATACACTTTGTTTAAATCCATTTCTTTAGCTAACTCAATTAAACCGAAGAGATGATTAATATGTGAATGAACCCCACCGTCAGAAAGTAAGCCCATTAAATGCAATGCTCCATTATTTTGCTTAGCGTGCTCGATGGCCTTAGTGAGTTCAGGAATCTTTTTTATACTACCCTCTTGAATGGACTTATTTATTCGCGTCAAGGATTGATAGACAATTCTTCCAGCCCCAATATTCATATGTCCTACTTCAGAATTCCCCATTTGACCTTCTGGTAAACCAACATTTTCCCCTTCTGCTCTGAGTTGTTGATGGGGAAATTGCTGCCAATAACGATCAAAGTTGGGTTTATGCGCCGCCTTAACGGCATTCCCATAAGTCTCCTCGCGAATACCAAAGCCATCTAAAATAATTAAAGCAATAGGTGCTTTTCCCATTATTTAACCGCCTCCAATAAAGCTAAGAATGATTCAGGTTGTAGGCTCGCTCCGCCTACTAATGCTCCGTCTACATCTGGACAAGCTAGGTACTCTGCAATATTATCAGGTTTAACTGACCCGCCATATTGAATACGTACTTGATCAGCTACCTCTTGGTTAAAGTTTTCTGCTACTACTTGACGAATCGCATAACACATCTTTTGGGCATCATCTTTTGTTGCTGATTTACCCGTCCCAATTGCCCAAATTGGTTCATACGCAATTACCAATGATTGTACTTGACCTTCCGTTAAATCTTTTAAAGCTGCCGTTATTTGTTGGCCTACAAATTCCTCAGCATTTCCTGCTTCGTAGGTTTCGAGCGTTTCTCCGCAACAAATAATCGGCTTCATTCCATTACGAAAGATAGCATGAGCTTTTTGATTAATTTCTTCATTGCTTTCATGAAAATATTGACGACGCTCAGAATGTCCAATGATCACATAATCTACACCTAAAGCCGCTAGCGTTTTGGGACTGATTTCGCCCGTAAAAGCGCCTTCATCTTCCCAAAAACAATTTTGCGCAGCTACTTGTAAATCAGTTCCCTGTACAGCTTCGGTCATAGCTTCTAAGAAAACAGCAGGAGCTCCGATCACTGCATCCACTAAATCATTTGAAGGGATATCTAACTTGACATTTTCAATAAAACCACGTGATTCTTTAGCTGTTTTATTCATTTTCCAGTTTCCGGCAATAATTGGTTTTCGTGACATATTTTTCTCCTTTTCTAACTATAGATTATCAATGGACTCCACGCCTGGTAATTCGGCTCCCTCAAGATAAGATAAGGAGGCTCCTCCACCGGTAGAAATATGCGTGAACTTATCTTCATAACCCAATTGAGTAACAGCTGCAGCAGAATCTCCTCCACCTACAATAGTGGTCGCACTCTCTAAATTAGCAATGGCTTGACAAACTCCCATCGTTCCCTGTGCAAATTTTTCCATTTCAAAAACACCCATTGGCCCATTCCACACTACAGTTTTGGCGCCAGCTAAAGTTTCAGCAAACAAATCAACTGTCTGAGGCCCTATATCCATCCCCATGTAGTCTGTAGGAATTTCTTCAGAAGCTACCACTTTAGTTTCGGCATCCTTGTTAAATTCTTTAGCCACAACATTATCAACCGGTAACACTAATTTATCGCCTGCTTTTTCCATAATTTCTTTAGCGAGTTCGATGCGATCTGGTTCACAAATGGATTGTCCAATTTCGAGGCCTTTTGCCTTGAAAAAGGTATACGCCATACCTCCACCGATAATTACTTTATCAGCTCGATCTAACAAATTCTCAATAACTTTAATCTTATCAGAAACTTTTGCTCCCCCTAATATAGCAACAAAAGGACGTTCCGGCTGATCTACCGCTTCTTTCAAGAATTTCACTTCTTTTTCCATTAAGAAGCCGACCGCTGAATCTAAATGCGCTGCAATACCAACATTCGATGCATGAGAACGATGTGCGGTTCCAAATGCATCATTAACAAATAGATCCCCTAGACTTGCCCAATACTTGCCAAGTTCTGGATCATTCCCAGATTCCTTTTTCCCTTCTACATCTTCAAACCGTGTGTTTTGAACTAACAATACTTGACCCTCTTGCAAATTTTTAACCGCTAATTCTAATTTTTCGCCACGTGTTTCATCAATAAAAACAACCTCTTGTCCTAATAATTCAGATAAACGATTTGCTACAGGATTTAAGTTACGATCTGCTTTATCCAAATCCTCTGCCGATTTGATCTTACCTAGATGTGAAAATAAAACAACCTTGGCTTGATGCTCAATTAAATACTTTATCGTATCTAGAGCAGCTACAATTCGATTATCGTCTGTAATCTTATTACCATCCATCGGAACGTTAAAATCGACACGTACTAATACGGTTTTGTTTTCAAGGTTTAAGTCTCTAATAGTTTTTTTAGCCATTCTTCTTCCTCCTTTATGAAAAAAACGGAGAAGCGCGTTTGCTTCCCCGCTAGTGTGGGTCTTATTAATTTAATTCAACAAAATATTCTAAGGTTGAAATCATGTTCGCTGTAAAGCCGTACTCATTATCATACCAAGAGGCTGCCATAACGATTTGATCGTCACCTTCACCCATTACTTTTGTAAGTGTTGAATCAAAAACAGATCCTGCTGGATAACCAATAATGTCTGCAGAAACAATTTCATCTTCTTCATAGACAAAAGCATCTGATTCATATTTCTTCATCGCTGCGTTAACTTCCTCAGCTGTTACTTCTTTGTCTAAGACTGCATATACCTCAGTTAAAGAACCAGTGATTGTTGGAACTCGTAAAGCTGCACCGTCAATTTTACCATTCAATTCAGGAATTACTTTTCCGATTGCTTTAGCAGCTCCAGTGGAAGCAGGAATAATTGAAAATGCTCCTGCACGGTTTTTACGTCCGCCTGGCGAATCTTGTAATTTTTGAGTTGCTGTATAAGCATGAACCGTTACCATTTGGGCAGATTTTAGACCAAATTCTTTATGTAAAACATTGACCATTGGAGCTAAGCAGTTAGTTGTACATGAAGCTGCTGAAACAATCACATCATCAGCTGTTAGAACTTCGTGGTTTACACCATAAACAATTGTCTTCGTTTCAGCTGACTTAGCGGGCGCTGAGATTAGGACACGCTTAGCACCTGCATCGATATGGGCTTGAGCCTTTTCTGCTGAATTGTAAAAACCAGTACATTCTAAGACGAATTCAACCCCTAAATCTTTCCATGGTAACTTCGCTGCATCTGGCTCAGCAAAGGCTTTAATCTCTTTACCATCTACAACAATCACATCACCTTTAGCTTCGACAGAGTATGGAAAACGACCTTGCGCTGAGTCATATTTTAATAAATAAGCTAAATCTTCGTTATCTGTTAAATCATTAATTGCAACAACTTCTAAATCTGAATCCTTTTCTAAAATACGACGTAATGCTAAACGTCCAATACGACCGAAACCATTGATTGCGATTTTTGTTGACATATTGATAATTTCCCCCTTAGGATATTTTATTTAAATTGGGTAACCCCATTTAAAACAGCTTTAGCGAGACTTTTATCACAAATGAGCCAGGTTTGTTTTGGCATCATCTTGTAGAAAGCTCGGGTAGCAGGTGCTTTTTGTTGGCCTGCTACTATGGTTAATAATAACGGAAACTTAATGACATCTTCAAGTTGTAAGCCTAAGCGAGGGATGGAAAAAACAACCTTTCCCTCTGCATCATAAAAAATGCCAAATGCTTCTCCTACCGCTTGACCTTCGAGAAGTATTCTTTCTTGTGGCGGAGTTAGTTTTCTTCGCTTTGACATTACTTGAGCGGCTCCCACACTTAATAAAAGACAGTCCGCTGATCGACTTAAATCAAGGGCTTTTTTAATGGTTGGATCCTTAACAATCTCTTGACTCAACTGATCAGTTAAACGATCTGGAATATACAAGGGAACATAGTCAGCTTGGGTCTCATGAGCCATTATTCCAGCTACCGTATTAGATTGAATATGAAAAGAACCTTCCATACCACCACGGCTAGGCACAAAGGATAATTGTCTGTTTTGCGATAGTTCCTTAGTAAAATGTTGACCCATATTAGCCAAAGTGGACCCTCCCGTAACAGCTACAACCGCTTCTTGCGGTAATTCTTGTCCTAGAATCGTTTGAACTGCTTCAGCAAGCATTTGAAAAACTGTAAAGTCGCTATCTACATCGCCAGCTACTACCCAGCAGTTTTGTATATTTAATTCTTTAGCTAAGGCTGCTTCGTATTCCGGTAAACGGTCCTGCCCCATCCTTAACTGCTGAATGAGATGGCCTACTCTTTGTCCTTCATCCGTAATACGTATCCCCGCACGACTTACATCTACCAGACTTTGATCACGCAATACTTGTAAATTAGTTCTCAAAGTTCGCTCGGACAAATGAATTTGTGTGGCTAACGCTTTACGACCAATTCGTAGTTGATGCTTAGATAAAGCTTTTAAAACATTAAGACGAATGTCTAACATCTCACCAAGTTCTGGTACCACTGTACCTAATTCATCAATCAAATCCATTCCAAGCCTCCTGTTGGTCGCTGAATGACCTTGTTTTATAAAAAGAAGAAAAGCTGTTCATCTTTCTTCATAAAACATTCTAACACTGCATGGTTTAAATTACAATGGATATACTTTCTGAATCTGGGCGTTTTATGTCCTTTGAAATCTACTGCTTCATCCTCTAAGCTAATCTTACCCCATTAATTACTATCGATAGTAACTCCATTCGACTTTGTTCAAAAAACAAACAATCTAAATGATGAAAACATACATTTAGATTGCTTATCATAAATAAAAAAATCATTAAAGATGTTGTTTGCGATACAACCAATAGGAAGCTCCAACTACACTCATAGTGCCACCTAACGTGATCAAAGGAACACTCCATTCTTTAATAGTCAACGGCAAGAAGACGGTTAATAAAATAAGGATTCCCATTACAACAAATATTTTTCCAGCTAAACGGTGGGTAAGATACCACACCTTTTCATCAGCTAATGTCCAAGGGGTACGTATGCCCATAAAATAATTAAATTTAATTTTTGGCATATAATTCCCTAAAACAATAAATAGTAGCCCTAAACTTCCTTCTAAATAGGAAGGAATCTGGTTGAGCCAGTTTAAACCATAGGCACCTATAATTATTTGACTGCTAAGTAAATAAATATTCATAGCAAAAATGATTAAATAAAAATGCTTTTCAAAACGTCGATAATTTTCGCGTTTTGGATCAATGCGTTTCAATACTTCTACTAAAAGATTCAGTCCAGCCAATAATGCAGGAAACTTAAAAAGATTTATTTTAGGACCATAATTATCAGCATTCCCTGCCAAATCAAAGTGTGTAGGAATCACTTCGGGTGCTTTTATAAAGAAATAGCCCGCTAGAATAATAGAAACACAAACAAGAACCCAGTTTTTATAGTAATGCCTCGTTAAGTTTTTAGTCATAAAATCCTCTCCTTTATTTTTCTAAATTCATTAACCATTGAATGACTCCATCTAAAACGGAACTATTTAATTCATAATAAATAAACTGTCCCTCTCTTTTATCAATCACTAAATCAGCCTGTTTTAAAATAGAGAGATGTTTAGAAATAGTAGAACCTGCCGATTCAAATTGACGGACAATTTCCCCAGCAGTTAAAGGGCCGGGTCTGAGTAATTCTAAAATTTTACGTCGATTGGGATCACTTAAAGCTTTAAAAAGCAGTTGAACACTCAAATGTTCACCTCCTCATCTTTTTATTTCGATAATTAGCTAAATATCTAATTATAAGTTTAGCATGTATTTTTAAATTATGCAATGCTGCCTTCATCTAAGGGCACAAAAAAAGTACCAGCGCATTGCTAGTACTTAAAAGATACGGATATTTCCTTTTATTACTTATCTTTCTTAGTCTTTTTATCCTTACGATTGGCCATCACTTCGTCCACTAAGCCATAAGCTTTCGCTTCTTCAGCCGTCATAAAATTATCTCGGTCGGTATCCTTTTCAATCACTTCAATAGGTTGACCAGTCGCTTCACTTAAAATTTCATTTAAGCGCGTTCTCGTCTTCAAAATATGGCGTGCAGCAATTTCAATTTCAGTGGCTTGGCCTTGAGCACCACCTAAAGGCTGATGAATCATTACTTCAGCGTTCGGTAAGGCAAAGCGCTTGCCTTTGGTTCCTGCTGCTAATAGGACGGATCCCATTGATGCAGCTAATCCAATCACGATCGTTTGGACGTCCGCTTTGATAAAGTTCATGGTATCATAGATGGCCAAACCAGCCGTAACACTACCTCCTGGTGAATTGATATAAAGGTAGATATCCTTCTCAGGATCTTGAGCATCTAAAAATAATAATTGGGCAATGACTGAGTTAGCCATGTGGTCATCCACTGGACCTGATAACATAATAATTCGATCTTTTAACAAGCGCGAATAAATATCATAAGCGCGTTCACCACGTGATGTTTGTTCTATTACTGTGGGTACTAAATTCATTCTATATCCTCCCTTTAATCTGAGCCTTTCAATTTACTTCAATAGTATAACGGATTAGGTCAAGAATGGTCAAGTTTTATGCTCTTCCATTTTTCCATGAAATCATTCGCTAATTAGATTGGAAGATAGAGATTTATCAATATATCAGACCCTTTTGTTTCCAAATAAATTTGACCGCCTAATTTCTCAATGACTATTTTAATTATATTTAGGCCTAAACCTGTATTTTGTTTTGTTTTCGACTGCTTGTTTTTAGCTTGATAGAAGCGATTCAACCAAGTATTAGGATCTTCATTAATTGGATGTGAAAGTCGATTACAATAAATAATTCTTACGACATTTGCATTACCTGGTAAGACCTCTCGTTTTGTTTGATTTATTAAGTCTTCATGCTTAAGATTTGTTAATTCTTCCTCAATTTTATGGCCCGACAATTTGATTTTTAAATAATCCTTGCCATGATCTAATACATTTTTTACTAAATTATCTAGCGCGTGGTTCAGCAGTCTGACATCCGATGTAATTAAAAAACTACCGTCCGATAAGTCAAGTTCAACTTCAATATTAGCTGTTTTCAACTGATCATAGAAAGACAAAACATGCTGAGTAATAATTTCATTTAAGTTCACTATTTCGTTCTTGTACTCAAATTCTGTATCTTGCAACCTCTCCAATAAGAAAAGCCGATCCAACAAATCTTTTAAATGATCAATTCTTTGATAGATAATTTGAAAATAACGCTGCTTGTCGTTCTCATCCTCGCTGGTTTCCATTAATTGAAGATAACCCATGAGTGAGGTCAAAGGTGTCCTCACATCATGGGAAAGATTAATCATTAATTCTTGCTTTGAACGTTGCTCAATTTGTAATTCTCGATATATATTTCTTTCTTTAATTAATGCCAAGTTTATCCTTTTAACAAGTTCATTCATTTCTGATGAAAAGATCTCTTGTGTCAGTAATTGATTGGTAGGGGATTTACTGATAACTTTTAATTGCTTCGTCAAATCAGAAACTTGGAGCCGATAGTAATAATGATAACCAACTATAGCTAGAATTATCAAAATCAATAAAAAATATATCATTGACGGTCCCTACTTTCTATGCTCTAATGTTCAAACTTAAAGTCTATTCGATAAATATACCACCTATTCAAGAGATAAAGTACCAATAGGTATACAACACCCATACTTACCACTGACATGGCTTGCTCTGAATAATTTGGGCCCATTGACATTAGCTTATTGGAGAATAATTGTTTTGTAAGATCCAAACCAACAATATCCCCTATAAATCCAATGATTTGATTGTGAAAACCTGTTCCCACTAGGCAAGCTAAGACAATGATTGCCACTTTACTTTGTAGCAATAAACTTAAGGTTACTGTCACCGACATAATAATAAGGTACATAAGAGCTTGTGGCAATAGTAAAGCTAAATGATCTTGCCAATAAATAGGCAACTCTAATTGACCTGTCACACCGGCCATTAGAACTGAAAAAGCAATACAAACAACTTGAAATATGAAGAATATTAACAAGGCGACAAATAATTTAGAAGTCATCCATTTCCATTTCGCCCCTTTAATAGCTAACATATTTTTTAAATAGCCAGAAGAAAAATCACTTTCAATAAAAACAGCTGAAAGTATATAAACAAAAAGAAGGCTCAAACTGTAATTAGCAATTAGACTATCGGAAAAACGATAGGCTTTTTTTTCTTCTTGAATACTTGTTTCGTACTCTTCCTCTGTTAAAATTTCTCCTTCTTGCATCGATTTTATTTCTAACTTAAAATTGCCTTCTTCATTGGTTTCTTTCGAAGTCATTGATAGTTGATAGTCTTCGTAAGATTTGTGTGTTGTTACATAGCCGCCATAAGTTAGTAAAGAGAATATCAACGAAAGGATCAATAACGTAATCCAAGTAGCCTTCATGTGCAACAACTTATAGGAATCAAAGCGAATAAAATTAACCATTGTTGTGACCTCCTGTTAAGCGGATAAAATAATCTTCTAAGCTCGCTCGCTCAACTACCAATTGTTCAAAAAGAATGCCTGAGCGAATTAATTCATGGCTAATGACTGACGGATTATCTAAGTGTTCATATACACGCAGTTCAGAATCGCTCACTTGCTTAATTTGCTGAAGATCTAATTTTTCTTGTAAATGTGCCATTATTTGAGCCTGATCGCCACCCTTAATCCAAATAAAATCTTGATTAATCTGATTTAATTCCTCCATATCTGCTTCTTTTAATAAGGTACCTTCATTAATAATACCAATTCGAGTCGTGAGTTTCGCCAATTCACCCAAAATATGACTAGATATCACAACCGTAATATGACGCTCGCTATTCAATTTAAGAATCGTCTCGCGGAACTCACTAATTCCCTGCGGATCCATTCCGTTGGTAGGTTCATCTAACAACAAAAGATCCGGATCTCCTACTAAAGCTAAAGCAAGACCTAATCGCTGTTTCATACCCAATGAAAATTTTTTAACTTTCTTTTTCTTAACTTGACTAATGGGTAAGCCTACTAAATTCAATAATTCTTCTATATAATTGTCACGGCGAATTCCATACAATTTACATTTTAGTTCCAGGTTTTGCCCAGCTGTGAGTCCCATATAAAGTCCTGGCGCCTCAATTAAAGTGCCAATTCTTACTTGAAAATGGTCATTTTTAGCCATTTCTTGGTCTTGAATCCAAACCTTTCCACTAGTCGGTAGAATCTGACGATTAATGATCTTCATTAAGGTTGTTTTACCAGCTCCATTACGACCAATCAGACCATAGATATCACCCGATTGAACATTCATACTGACATTATTCAATGCAAACTGATTGTTATACGCTTTACATAAATTTTCACTTTTAAGAATGCTTTCCATCATCTTTCCTCCTTTGTTATCTATATTATAGACTCCTTCAAAAATATAATGGCAAAGGAAAAACAAAGAAAGTACTAAGAAAAGGTTAAGATAAAAGCATGAAAGAAAATAAAAGAAATTGAAATATTCAATACAATTTAACTACTTTTTATTTTTCAGCGAAATCAAACGGAAACCAATTCCCCAAACCGTTTCAATCCAAGGTCTTTTACTTATTTGGTCTAATTTCTTACGTAAATTTGATACATGAACGGTTAATGTCTTATCATCTGCCAAATAATTTGCCCCCCACGCATATTCATAAATTTCAAGCTTTGAGAAAACCTTCTTTGGTTGACTTAATAATAATTCTAAGATCCTTCTTTCTTGAGGCGTTAAATTTAATTCCTGCCCTTGATAATTAATTGCTTGGGTCTCTAAATCAATCATTAACCCTTCGAAATTCAATCTCTTATTCGATGTTTTTTCCTCTAAACTAGTTTGATAGCGTTTAAGGCATACTTGAATACGAGCTTTTAACTCTTTAAGATCAAATGGCTTCACCAAGTAGTCATCTGCTCCAGCTTGTAAAATTTCTACCTTATCATCAACTTGTTCTTTAGCTGAAATAACAATCACCGGAATGGATTTTTCCCGGCGAATTATTTTGAGTAGGTCTAAACCAGAGAGGCCTGGTAACATTAAATCTAATAGTATTAGATCAAAACTTGATTGCTCGAATAAAAGTTGACCTTCGCTCCCTGAGTAAGCAGGAGTCACTGAATATCCTTCAATTGTTAATGCTTCTACTAACATTTTGCTAATTTGAGTATCATCTTCAACAACTAATATCGATACCATAAGTTCACTCCTTTTTAAATAGTATATCAAAAAACTAAAATATTGGTCCAAAAAAATATAACTGATTCTTTTCCCCATATACGAGAAAGATATATTTCGAAAGATCATCCAAATTAAAAATACATTCCATATAAACTGAAAAATTATATTTAAAAAAAGCTTAACTTGATTTAAAAACAAGTTAAGCTTTTTTGATCAAAGACTGAAATTTCAAAGACATTTTAAACGCTATTTATTTATTTTTCGTATTATAACCAGACTAATTAAAACTAACAGCTTTTATTAATTATTTTAACTATATTCAGGTACCATTCCTTTAAACAAAATTATCTTTCTTGCTTACACTTCTTTGATATAAACCTAGTCCACCAAGCAATGTTAAAACAGATGCTGAAAAAATTAAATATGGATCGTTTTCACCTGTCTTAGGCAAAGATGTACTAAGAATAGCTGATTTCGTAACCATTGTGCTTTCATCACCATTTTTCACACCATCATTAGGGCTACTGTCGGCGAGAGTATCATTATCCGGAGTATCATCGTCTGGAGTCCCCTCACTCGGAGTACTGTCGTCTGAAGTACCGTCATCTGGAGTCTCTTCATCCGGAGTGCCGCCATCTGGAGTCTCTTCATCCGGAGTGCCGCCATCTGGAGCCTCTTCATCCGGAGTGCCGCCATCTGGAGTCTCTTCATCCGGAGTGCCGTCATCTGGAGTCTCTTCATCCGGAGTGCCGCCATCTGGAGTCTCTTCATCCG
>NZ_JBNUPI010000021.1:0-19270 GCF_050409505.1 Facklamia sp. P12937 | reverse complement strand
TATCTCGGGTCTTATTTTAAAGGTTATAGCAAAAATGGACTTATGATACAGCCCCATTGTTAAATTAAGTGTAGACGATTTTATTATGGCAAGAACAAGAAAAACATTTATCCCTGAATTTAAACTTCAAATAGTGTGATTATTTGAAATGGAAAATCTAAATCCGATAATGTTAGAGAGTATGATTTAACATCTCTGGTATTAGATAAATAGATGAAGAATCATCAAAATAGTGGTTCATTCAATACAGTTGATCATCTAACAGATGATAAAAAAAAGCTATGAAAATTACGCAAAGAAAATCCACCATTGAAAGTGGAAAATGATAGTTTAAAGCAAGCCGCGCTGATCATGTAACGAAAAGAGAAGTCATTCAGAAGAATGCTCCTCACTATTGCGTATCAGTAATGTGCTAAGTCCTAAAAATACCAAGAAGCACTTATTATGATTCAATAAAAAGAAAGAATACCAATCTTAAAAAGATGATTCGGAATTAGAAACTATCATTATACATACGTTTAATACGAGTAGAAAAAGCTTTGGTACAAGACGAATAAGAAATGAACTGAATAAGATGGGTATAACTTTATCAAGACGAAAAATTGGTCGCATGATAAAAAAACATAATCTAGTATCAGTTTATACAAAAATCTGCTTAACAAAAAAGACGACCAACAGAAGTTAGTCGTCTGAAGCCCTACCAACATTATTTGACATAGAGCCATTTAAATTGAAATTTGGCAGGATATTATTATAAAGAGTTAGCTTCTTTTGTATAAGTACTAAATAAAGATTATTGAACTATTTGATACATCTGATCATTAAGGTCTTTAAAGGTCTCCCAATTTGATTGAGATTGCAGAGTCAACAGGACTTCCTCATCTTCATTGATGACTTCAATTTGTTCCTCTTCAGTTACACAGTAGTTGATATTTTCTAATTTGATAACATTAGTTTGGCTTTCAGTGATTTTTGCCATTTGGAGTTTAGCTTCTTCGGACAATTCAAAATCAGAAAAATTTTGAATTTCAAACTCTAATTGATCCGCTAAGTTTTGGCTTGGATTTAATAAATAAATAGTATCAAAGTCAAAAAGATAGCCTTGGTTACTATCATTTAAATAAAGGGAGCTTTGGTTTGGCAGATTCAGTAAATCTTCGATGTTGAGATCGAAATCAGCAATCGTTTCATTTTCTAAAATTGAAATGTTTAAAGGCGATTCACTGTCCATTAGTTGATAGTAAGCGGTTACTCTTGTTTTTTCGCCAGAATCTACTTCTTCATACTTAGGAAAAACTTCTTGATTAGGATCTAATTGATACTTCCCTGGTTCTAATTTAATCGTTGAATCTTGTTGAGATTGAGAGAAGAAAACCTGTTGGTCCCAAGTGTGGGCATAATCCATCACTTTATGATCAGAAGTATTTTCAAATTCATATTTTACAACGAGCATTGGTAATTCTTGGTCTTGATTGCCAGCAGAAGCAGGTGCTAATAATGAAACATATTTAATGGTATATTCGCCAGTTTCACTTACAAAAGTGTAATTAAGAGGTAAAGCTTCTTTCTCAGCTTCAGAATCTACTCTTTGCTCATTCAAATGCTGAGTAAGTTTTTCATGTTTAATTGAGTCCTCTTTTTTATTATCGCTTTCTGTTTGGCTCTGATTGTTTGGCTTAGAATCTGATTGGCTGAAGATTTCAGGATATAACTTTTTGAAATTGTTGTAAGGCATGGTAATATCTCCACCGGTCGGTAGTTTTATTAAGTATTGAATAGCTGCTTCACGCACAGCGCCTTTTGGAAGTTTTGCCAGCATTTCATCTGTTACACCATAATAATGGAGAGAATATAGATATTCATCGTAGAATCCTTGATCTACTTTTTGAGCTGCTTCTTCATAAGTATAGGATAGTCCTTTATCTGTTGAATTTGGTTCTTTCTGCTCTGAAGATGTTTGTGTAATGGAAACAAAAGTCGGATATAACTTTTTGAAATGTGCGTAAGGCATGGAGATATCTCCACCAGTCGGTAATTCCATTAAATATTGAATGGCTGCTTCACGAACTGTTCCTTCAGGAAGTGTTGCTAGCATTTCATCTGTTATTCCATAGTAATGTAATGAAGAGAGGTATTGATCATAAAAATCCTCATCCACTCTTTTAGCGGCTTCTTCATAAGTAAAGCTTAGACCTTTGTCTGGTGTTTCAACCTCAGTTTGGTTTGCTTCACTCGTTTCCTGCGCATAGGTATATATAGGTAAGCTAGCTGCCACAAGAGACATGATAGAAAGGGTAGATAATAATCTTCTTTTTATTGACATAATATAGCTCCTTTTATTTTTAATTTTATTATTTATATTTTAACATAAACTTCTTTTTTTATCACTAATAATTATTGAAGTATTACGTATGAAGAGACTATTAACTTTTTACTGTTTGATAAAATAAAGTTTAGATTGAATATCAAAAAATTAAGCATGAATAATAATAGTCTAGCTTAAGAGTTGAAAAATTAAATTTTAATCAAGATAGTATTTCCATTAATTTTTTTTAATTTCCTCCGTGTTATTGTTAGTCGAATTAATAGCTATTAAAAGACTGAAATTAAATGTAAGGATGTGGGATATGGAAAACAATGCAAGAATTATTTGCAATTATCTGATTAAATATGGATGGTCTTGAGAAGATGTTGCTAGAATTCTAGTAATCCAGAAATTAATGGAAATCGTTGTGGATATGAAATTGGTCAGTGTATATCAGTAACTAATTTAACTAATTGGCCATATACAAATGGTTTAGATCTAGTAAATTTCTATACACAATTAAAGTGAATATAATATGAAGTCGTAAATTGCTATGATTAGAATATTAATTCGTTGTACGATTTTGCATATAAGGTGACTTTTAAGGATTTTTTATTAGTCATCAAGAACCTGAAGAAACAACAAAAATTTTTGTCGAAGCTTATGAATGTCCGACGGTTTGCGGGAAAAATTGACAGCTAGTCAAACATCCGCTCGTCGTTAGTATATTAATTTTAAAGGAGAATCAACAAATATGAATCAAGATACAAATTCTTATTATATCGTACAATCTGGAGATTCCTATTGGGGGATTTCACAAAAATTTGGAATTAGTATTGATGAATTGTTAAAACTTATTAATCTTTCAGCGGATCACATGCTTCATCCTGGTGATCGACTAATAGTTAAGAAAGGCAGCACGACAATAAATCCTGGAGGAAATGGAAACAATTCAGGATCTGTTAAAACATATACTGTGGTAAGTGGTGATAGCTTATGGGGAATTGCTAATAAATTCGGTCTAACATTAGACGAATTATGTTCTTTGAATGGTTTGACAATTAGTTCTATAATCCATCCTGGAGATGTTCTAATTGTCAGCAAGAATGATGGAACTCAACCTACTCCAACCCCTTCGCCTAAGCAAAACAACTTGGATGCTGTAGTGCAGTGGTTCATGGATCGAATTGGGAAAGTAACATATAGCATGAATCATAGAACAGGACCAACTTCGTACGATTGTTCATCAGCAGTATACTCAGCACTAATTGCAGGTGGATTTCTACCTCAAGGAAGTTGGTTAGGAAATACTGAGACTCTTTATCAGCAAGAAGGATCACTATTGATTCCAATTAGTCGTTCACAAGCACGTTATGGAGATATCTTTGTTGCTGGAGTTAAAGGAGGATCATTAAATGAATACGGACATACTGGGGTATTTATTTCAAATGATAGAATCATTCATTGTAATTACGGATCAAATGGTATAGCTATTACTCCTTTAGAAGGTTATTATGGAAATGGTCCATTACATTGTTATCGATTAAGAGGTGCTGAAAATAACACTCCAACCCCTCAGCCGATCCCTCCAACAGGTAATGAAACTCTAGTAAAATCATATTCTGAGAGCGCTCGATTTACTGCGAATCAAGAGGTTAATATTTATAATAATTATCAAAAAAATTCACCTGTAGCTGCAAGCTTATCTGCAGGAGAATCTGTTTATTATGATTCGGTTTATATTACTAACAAGCATGTTTGGATTAGCTATATTTCTTATTCAGGCACTCGCAGATATGTACCTATTCGAGCATATAATAATGGAGTTGTAGGGCCTATGGTGGGAAGTATATCTTAAAAAATAATAACTTTGAAACATACTATCTTATAACAAAGACGCTTATTGGTGTTCGAGTGAACATTAACTAATAAGCGTCTTTCATTTTAAAGTAATCTGTATAGGGTAATTCATAAAAAATTATAAATAAAAATATTAGTTTTATAGAGAGGATATTTTAAATGGATAATTAATTTGAGTTAGAAAAATTAATCATTATTTATAAGTCAATAAATAACAATCCTTACATAGTTATTTTTGTCTGGTTAGTAGTCTTTGATTTTGTTACTGGCTATGCAAAAAGTTTTTTAAGTGGTATCGCAAATTCTACAAAAGGATTACAGGGGTTGGTAAAGCATCTACTAGTTGTTATGTTAGTGATTTCCGTTTGCCCGTTACTTGAGGTGTTAGGATTTGAGTCAATATCTACAAGTTTTATAGTATTCTATATAGTAACATATGGGATTTCAGTTGTAGAAAACCTTGGACAATCAGGTATTCCGTTACCAAACTTTGTAACTAAGTACTTTGACAAACTAAATAGAGAAGGAACTAAAATTGATTTAAATAAAGTGACAATGACAATTGATAATTCATATAGAAATAAAGATAGATAAAGTTTAAATTTGTAATTAAAAAAATGTAGATTCAATTCTATGCAATTCAAGAGAATGATTTGTTTTTTATGTTACTTTTAATGGTGCATCTTTATGATTGGTCATAAAGTTTTCTGATTCACTATCAATGATTACAAAATGAAGATACCTTTTACATCTCACCGAATAATCATCAAGTATTTATAAGTATAATAAGTAAAGGTTTATACTGAAGTTAATATAGTAAATTAAAAAAAGTTATCAGAGTCAAGTCCATAATCTTGTGTAAAATAACTTAGTACAATGTTCATCACCATTAAAGCCTCATATAAGCCCTTGAAGAAGTAATCCATTCTTCGTGGATGTGCATTAATACAGAGCCAATTAATCGATTAGCTGAGTCGACATTTGGAAAGATTCGTACCACTTTCTCTCTACGACGTACTTCTTGATTCAATCGTTCTAAAAGGTTTGTACTTCGTCATCGAGAGTGGGCTGTTCCAATAGCGACATATTGGAATCCATCTTTAAAACTTTCATCCAAAACTTGGCATGCTTTCGCATATCGGGCTTGTATCTCAAATTCCTCAAGGATTTCTTGTTTTAGTTTTCGTGCTTTTTCAAGATTAGTCATTCGAAACACGGCTTTAACTTGCTCTCGAAAGAGCTGAGAATCTTTCTTTGGAATGCTGGCGAAGATGTTTCGTAAGAAATGTACTTGGCACCTTTGCCAGGATACATTCGTGAATTCTTTTTTGATGGCTGTTACAAGGCCTTTATGGGCATCGGAAATAATGAGTTTAACACCTTGTAAATGACGTTCTTTTAAGTACTCGAAGAAATGTGTCCATGTTTGTTCACTCTCACCATCTTGGATGAGAAATCCTAAGACTTCTCTTTCTCCAGATTCACTAAAACCGATGGCGATATGGCAGCTTTTAGAAACAACTCGATTATTTTCACGCACTTTAATATAAAGCACATCTGTCATGAGATAGGGATAGCTTTTCTCAAAAGGTGCAGTTTGCTATGCTTTGACAACCTCGTCTAATTCTTTAGTAAGATTAGAAACAAAGGACTTAGAGACTTGTTTACCACATAGTTCTTCGACGATTTGGCTGACTTTTCGAGTCGAAACACCTGAAACATACATCTCGAGCATAGACGCTAAAAGAGCTTTTTCATGTCTTTGATATCTTTCAAAGATATCTGTTGAAAACTGACCATCCCTTGAGCGTGGGACACGAAGAGTAAGAGTACCCACTCGCGTTGTGTACGTTCTATCGTAGTAGCCATTACGTTGACTCACACGTTCTTCACCGCGTTCAAACTCACCAACACCAATGTATTGATCGCGTTGGTTTTCCATCAGTTGATTAAATACCGTTGTTAGTAAGTTTTTGGCAAGATCATCAGAAACCGAACGATTAATAAGTTTTTGAATCTCTTCTGGATTTAAAGTAAAATGTATTTGGGTCATGACAGTCCTCCTGGGTATGTTTTCTTAGTCAAAAACATTGTACCGTAAAAGGACGTTTCATGACCTTTTTTACTTTTACACAATTATATGGACTTGACTCAATCAAACTACAAACTAAATGGTGTAAAATTTAGCTTATAAATTATATTGAGAACTTGAGTACACTAATTGGAATAAATAATTTAAAATAGAGTTTAGATACTTTTGTAAATAAGAGTTTTACTAAATCAAAAGGAGCTATTATGTTAAGCATAAGCAATCTAACAATCAAAAATCATCAGATCCCCTTATTTACTGCGGATTTTACAATCTTTCCTTACTCATTGGTAGCTCTTACGGGTCCTAATGGTAGTGGGAAATCGACCTTGTTAAGGACGATTGCAGGTTTAAGGAAAGAAACTCAAGGGCAGATCAGTCTCGACATTGAAGATCGACAACTTAGGGGTAAAAGTTTTAAGCAGGCAGTTTTTTATTTTGAGTCGGTCAATTGGTTGGATAAAAATCTATCGGGAATGGATTACTTAAAGCTTTATAATAAAGTCTGGCAAGCTGATCCAGACCTAATCGAAAGGGCGGTTAATCGATGGCAAAGTCACGATTACATCAAACAACCGATTTATAAGTACTCGCTCGGTATGAAACAAAAGTTAGTATTATCATTATATGAAGTAACCAATCCTACTTATTGGCTAATGGATGAACCAACTAATGGTTTAGATTATGAGAGTCTTAATCAATTTAAAAGCTATCTCCAAACACAACGTGATGAAGGAAAGGCTTTCTTAATAGCGACCCATGAACAAGTGGATTTTCTTAATCTTTGCGACAAGATATACTCTATCCAGGGCCATCAATTAGAAGAAAGAGAGGTTAGCCATCATGAAGCCATTTAACCTTTATTTGAAACAAATCTTTAAGGCTAGACTTAACTGGTTGCCCTTGTCTGTCAGTATCTTGGTAATGGCTTTTCTACTGGTAATGAATACTTCTTCAGAAAGCAAAGTAGGATTTATTGCCTCACTAGATGATAATAATGAAATAATGCAATATATTAGCAGTGATTATGAGGATACTCTATCCGGTGATCTAAATTCCAAAGACAGAAATAAAATTTTTGAAGCACAAGAGTCCCTAAAACAAAATATCGCTCAAAACCTTAAAGCAATCGATCGAGCGAAGGTCGGTGATTGGTCGGAAGCCCTTGCGATTCAAGTTGAATTAATGGAAAGGAATGAATTAGCTGACATAGAGTCAAAAATTCATAAATTTGATGAAAATTATATTCGTAATACCTATGGAAAGTATCAGCGCTACAAAATATTGCAAGGACTTAACTTACCTCCTGAATTTGAAGGGGGAGAGAGTCGTGGTTATACTTTTCTATACAGAATGCTTGATACCGTCTTTCCAATTATTTTTATCTTATGTTTGATTACTTTATTAAGCGACAGCTTTACCCGTCAATTTTATGATCAAATAGACCTTGAAGACCTATTTCCAGTGAACCAGGTGACTTGGCAATTAGATAAATTAGTTAAAATTTACTTAATTTCCCTTTTGGTATATGGAGTAAGCTTCGGATTGTTCTTCATTGTAGCTGGTCTGGTTAATGGTTTTTCATCCTATCAATATCCGATTTCAATCTATACGGACACATACATAGAGACCCTTCCAGTCTGGCGTTTAATCGCGCAGACAAGTGTCATGCATGCTTTTACTATCCTTATGACGGTTATCTGGGTCTATCTGATTGCTATATTGACTAAGGAAAAATTAATTACCCTCTTCGTTTCTGGCTTGACATTGATTGGGGGAATCTTATTAACAGGAAATATTGCGCCTTTGGCTAAGGTCATGCATTTTATTCCAACCACCTATTTCTTCGCTACCCGTGTCATTACCCAACAACTTGCTTATGAGAATGTGAACCAAGCCATTACTTATCAAAATGGTCTCTTGCTAGTAAGCATAGTTAATCTTTTTCTGATAGTATTGATAATATTAATTAAATCTAAAAGACTTCATTCAATAACACAACTTTTTAAGAATGAATAAATTCATATTTAACTACAAAGTCATATCAAAAATATAGAGAATTCTAGATTATCAATTATTTAGAAAAGGTCAAGAAGGTGTAAATACAGCTAAAAAATGATAGAGGATTTATAAGTATACTAAGCATTTCAACATAACTTAGAAAAGACTTCTATTAATGATGTGCACCCCAAAATACGGACAAAAATTTAATATTTAATTATTAAGCGGTTTGTAACCTGTATTCAACAGCAGACAAGCCGTTTAATTTTGCTTTAATTCTTTCTTCGTTATACCAACGGATATAACTTTTAATTTCTTTCTCTAAATTAGCATAAGAGTTAAATGTGACACCATGGAACATCTCTTGTTTAAGAATTCCGAAGAAATTCTCCATCGGAGAATTGTCCAAACAATTTCCTTTTCGAGACATGCTTTGAGTGACGCCATTTTTTGTGAGCTTTGACATCCATGATTTATGCTGGTAGTGAAAGCCTTGATCCGAATGAATGATTAAATTAGATTCAATGTTTCTTGTTTGAAGAGCTTGATCTAACATCGTATTTGTCATGCGAATATCAGGTCTATAACTTAAATTATAAGTGACTATTTCTCCGTTAAACGCATCTAAAATAGGTGAAAGATACAGTCTTTTTTCCTGACCCGGTAAACGAAATTCGGTGACATCAGTTCACCATAATTTATTGGCTGCCGAAACATTAAATTGATGAGTAACGATGTTGTCTGCGATTTTACCGACAGTTCCCTTATATGAGCTGTATTTTCTGCTTTGAGTATTAAACTTATCACAAAGCAAATTTTCTTCTCTAATCATTCGCAAAACTTTCTTGTGATTAACAATATAACCCAGTTTTCTTAACGTTAAACTGACTCGACGGTATCCGTAACGTTCTTTGGACGCTTTAATAATCTTTCTAATTTCCAGCTTGATTTGAGTATCCGGATCAATCATTAGCTTGAACTCTTTCTTCCAGTCATAAAAGCTTGATTTAGGTAAACTACTAATCTTAAGTCATTCAACTATTTGAGTTTGAGGGTATTTTTCAAGTAAGTCTAAATGATCTGCGTCTTTTCCTTGCTTCGGGTTCTTCTTTTTTCTTTTATCAGTCATATTTTTTTCTCGGCTTTCCGCTTTATTTGTTCAAGCCTGAGAAACCTTCTTTTTGATAAATTCGATTCCAATTACATATCAGCAATCCGTTAGGCAAATCGAATTTTTCAACAGCTTCTTGATAGGAACATTCATGTATTTGCCTATATTTTATGACAGACAACTCAAATTTGCCACTATATTCTATTTTATTGAGCTTTTTATTAAATCCTTCGAAGCCATGGTTTTCATACATCTCTATCCAATTTCTAACTGTAGAAGATGGAATTCTATACTTTTCTGCTATTAAATCACGACCACCGGTCGTTCCATCAAGATATTCATTCACTAATTTGATTTTAAATCCTTTTGAATATTTAGACATAAAAAGAACCCCTCTATCCAATTCAAATTTATCAAGAAGGTGACTACGAAGTTACCTTGAATTATGAAATTATTAACAATCCACGAAAAATTTTATCGGTGGATGTTCTACCTTCTTATACTAATTATAAAATTAATTTTGCCTTCTCAATTAGAAATGGAAATACAATGGCATTTCCAAGAGATATAGAATCTGGGGCTGAATTAAAGGATGGCGCCTATACAGATAACGGTTTTACGGTTGATTTTACTCAATCAAAGTATTTAACTTTAGATGTTGTAAGAAAAGAAATCACTAAAAATGATGACGGCAGTGTTTCAAGTAGTGTACGTTCAAATACAGTAGGCAATGGAAAAAACACGTATGATAAACCAGGTATTTATGAATTAACTGTCAAAAATAAATACTCAGATTCAGCTCCAACTACCATTACTATTTTTGTTGGAAAGAATCGTTATATTGCTGCATTAGCAAAGAATCAATTAAGTATTGAAGAATTGAATAAGAAATTATTAGCTGGACGAGAAGTTAATGAAAATGGGGACATGGTTGATAAGTTAGAAAGTGACATTCGCTTAGGAGAAAACTCTGAGATTACAGAATTGTCACCTAAACCATCTGATAGAAAGAATCCGAAACAGAAAATTGAAGAAACAAAAACCTTTGTTAAAGTAGAAGAAAATAAGAGCAATAATGCTTTTATTGTACTATTAGCTATAGTTAGCTTGATGATTGCTCTATGGGTAGTTATTAAACGAACTATAAATGTAAAAACAATTTGACATTTTTGGATAAATGAATTAAGTTATATATGTCAAAACAATTTTACATATAAGGAGAGATAATAATGGAAATGGGAAATACTTTTTGGGGTTTATGGTTATTTATAATTGTTTTTATTCTGTGTATTTTAGCAATAATATGGACGATGCTAGAAGTGTTTAAGCAAGGGGATGAAAGAAGGCAAAAAATTATACATGAAGCATCGACTGAGACATTCATTATTGGGATTGTGATATTATTTTTTGAATCAATGTATATGATTTATCAAAATAATGTTGGATTTAACAATTACCATTCTAACCCGTTAATTGAATTAGCGGTAATCTGCATTATATTTTTAATAGATTTAAGACTAAAAATTAGAAAGTTCAGTTAATCTATGAATAATAAAATCAAAGAACTAAGAATTAAGAAGGGTTGGTCTCAAGCCCAACTTGCGGACAAGTGCAATGTTACCAGACAAACAATTAATGCAATTGAAAATAACAAATACGATCCGAGTCTACAACTTGCTTTTAATATGGCAAAGCATTTAGATACAATGGTTGATGAACTTTTTATTAGTGATCAGTAGATTTCTGGAAATTGATGTAGCATATAGATAACTGCTACTTTAATTCCATAATCATTCGTATATAAGAATTAGTTTTGTGAATGCTCCTAGCTTTATTTGTGGAAGCTTAATGGTAGCGATTCATTGACTTTTTTATTAAAAATAAAAATGGTGTCAATGAATCGAATGGCTCCATCGACACCATAAATTTTAGAGGCGTTCAATCAGTCGTTGAGGATAGAAATAATAATAAAGTATTTTAGATAAGATTAAGAACTTTCTAAAAATAGCTAAGAACTTTTTCTTAGCTATTTTTGAAATCCACTTAAATTCATTCGTGTTCTTTATTAAAAGAAATCTTGACTTAACTGAGAATAATATCGAACAGCTTTAAGCGCATTGTGCCATCCATTCAGTTTTTTAAAGCGATCGGTTTGACTCATATTTGGTTGGAAAACTTCGTTCTCGGATACTAAAGCTCTCAATTCATCTAAATCCTTCCAGTAACCCACAGCTAATCCAGCCAGATATGCAGCACCTAAACCGGTTGTTTCTAAACGTTCAACGCGTTCAACTGTTTTATTAAGAATATCGGCTTGAAATTGGATGAATAAGTTATTTTGAGCAACGCCACCATCAACATGTAAAACATCCAGCGCAATTCCAGTATCTGATTCCATTAAATCAATAATGTCATAGACTTGGTAAGCTAATGATTCAAAAGTAGCAAGGACAAGTTCCCTTTTAGTCGTATAGTCATCCATGCCCAAAATAGCCCCTCTGACATTCGTTTCCCAATAAGGAGCTTCAATTCCTTTAAAAGTTGGAAGAAAATAGACGGAAGACTTTGGATTTGCCATGAGAGCTAGCTTTTCTGAATCTTCAATCGTTTCAAATAATTCTAAACCGTCTTTTAACCATTCAATGGCACTTCCAGAAATTAAAGCAGCCCCTTCTAAAGCATAATTAATTTGACCATCGATCGAATAGGCAATGGTTGTAAGTAAATGATTGTTTGATAATTTGGCTTCAGTCCCGGTATTCATAACAATAAATGTCCCTTGACCATAAGTACTTTTAACTTGTCCAGATTGAAAAGCAAGTTGACCAACTAAAGAAGCCTGTTGATTCCCAGCTACCCCTGTAATGGGTATTTTTACTCCATGGAAAAGTTCAGAACTTGTTTCGCCATAGTAATGAGAGCTGGGATAAACATTGGGTAACATTGCTTTTGGAATATTAAAAAGCTTAAGCAATTCATCATCCCATTCTAAACGATGAATATTAAAGAGCATGGTTCTTGAAGCATTCGTATGGTCAGTGATATGTAACTTTCCTTTAGTTAATTTCCAAACAATCCAACTATCGATGGTCCCAAAAAGTAATGCTCCTTTTTCAGCATCAACCTGCGCTCCAGTATGATAATCTAGAATCCAACGAATCTTACTGGCTGAGAAATAGGGACTCATAATCAGTCCGGTGGTTTTATGGATATATTCTTCATTTTTACTGGATTTCAATTGATTAATTGTAGCTAATGATTGGTTAGAACTCCAAACAATGGCATTATATATCGGCTCACCTGTTATCTTGTCCCAAACAACAGTTGTTTCACGTTGATTCGTTAGTCCAAGTGCTTTGATTTGAGAATAATTAACCCCAGATTTTTGGATAACTTCTTCAATAACATGACATACAGTTTCCCAAATAACATTCGGATCGTGTTCTACCCATCCAGTTTGTGGGATAATTTGTTGGAATTTTCGACTCGCTGTTCCAATATAATTTCCTTTGCGATCAATAATAAAAGCACGTGTCGTCGTTGTTCCTTGATCAATTGATAATATATATTCTGCCATTACTTATCCTTTCCTTTCCCTGATAAAATAGTAGTGTGTTCATTCGATTTGCTTCGACAGTTTACAAGCTTTACGAGCATCGCATGGTAGTGTTTACTGTTTGGTTCACAATTTTCTAAGACCCAATGATAGAGGCTTTCAGAGAGACCATAGCTATAAAAATCTGTAGCTGTTTGAATCATTTGCTTTTTTTCTAACGAAAGAAACTGCTCTTTGAAATAATCATCTACTAATTGTTTGATTATTTTTTTAATGGAGTAAATAAAATATTCTTTAAAAGAATCTAATTTTATATCGAGGAAGATTTTTCGATAATATTTATTGTTTGTTTCAAGATAAGTTAATAGTTGCCATAAGATTTCTTCCCAATTTTGCCAATCCATTATTGATTGAATGGATTGGTAGAGTTCATGCGAAAAAATCCAGGTAATTAAATCATATTTGTCATCAAAATAATCATAGAAAGTTTGACGACGAAAATCTGCTTGTTTCATTATATCGGTGATTGAAATTTTATCCCTTTCTTTTTTTAGTGTTAATTCTCGAAATGATTGAGCGATGATTTCTTGTGTATCTGTTTTTTCTTTCATCCAGGCAAACTCCTTTTATTAAAAATAAAACAGTATTTGATAGTATCAGTATACGACAGAGCAAATTTGAAACCAAACGGACAGACGAAGGTTTTTGTCTGTTGAATTGATAGCGCTTACTTGTTACCATTAATTTAGTGGAGAAGAAGAAGCTTAAAAGATACAGGAGGAATAAGAATGAGAAAAGCATTTATTAGTCCAAGTAAGTATGTACAAGGTGAAGATGAATTATTGAATTTAGGATTTTATATTCAGTCTTTAGGTGAATCTGCCCTCGTTATAGGAAATAAAGCAGATATTGATCGTGTACAAGACAAACTGGATCAAACAGCTGAAACCTATAAGGTTCAATTACATCGAGGAGATTTTGGTGGCGAAGCCACACGCGAAGAAGTCGAACGATTGAAAAAATTAGCAAAAGAAAAAGGCACTGATGTTATTGTAGGATTGGGGGGAGGAAAAGCAATCGATACGTCCAAAGTTGTAGCGGAAGGACAGAATATTATTATTTGCCCGACGATTGCAGCTCAAGATGCGCCCACGAGTCACTCTGCTGTCTTATATACGGCCGATCATCAATTTGATGATTATGTTTACTTTAGCAAAAACCCAGATGTTGTTTTGATGGATACTACCGTTATTGCACAGGCACCGAGTCGATTCCTAGTAGCTGGTATGGGCGATACTTTGGCAACTTATTATGAAGCTCGAGCGACTCGTCAATCCAATTCAAATGTGAATGCTGGTTTGCCAAATGGTTATCGTACTGGGGCTACAGGACCTGCTAAAGGAACAATTGCAGCCATGACTCTAGCTGAAAAAAGTTTAAAAGTGGTTCTAGAAAAAGGATACGATGCAAAAATTGCGGCTGATCAGAACGTTGTTACACAAGCTTTAGAAGATATCGTAGAAGCAAACACCTTATTATCTGGCTTAGGCTTTGAATCGGGAGGATTAGCAGCTGCTCATGCAATATACAATGGCTTAACTGTTTTAGAAGGACCAGGAAATTATTACCATGGGGAACAAGTTGCTTTTACAACCTTTGTTCAATTAGTGCTCGAAGACGCACCAAAATCAGAAGTCGAAGAATTATTAGACTTTAATATTTCTGTTGGGTTACCAGTATCTCTAGCGGACTTAGATGTCGAAGAAGTTAATTACCAAGAAATTCTAAAAGTAGCTAAAAAAGCATGTATCCCAGAAGAATCCATTCATTCAATGCCTTTTGAAATCACAGAAGAAGCCGTTGCAAATGCAATTATTGCAGCGGATGCGATGGGTCGCGATTATAAAGCAAGAAAACAAGCAAAATAAATTTAAAAAAGGTAGGAATCTAGCGTGATTAAAAAAATAATAAATAAACCAGAAAATATTGTGGATGAGATGATTAATGGAATGGTACAAAGTCATTCAAAATTGCTTAAAAGAATTCCTGAAACAGGAATTATTCAACGAACTTTAGAAAAAACCGGGAAAGTGGCTATTATTTCTGGTGGAGGAAGCGGACATGAACCTGCACATGCTGGATTTGTTGGAAGAGGAATGTTATCAGCAGCTGTTTGTGGGGCAGTCTTTACTTCTCCAACGCCCGATCAAATTTTACAAGCAATTAAAGAAGCAGATGAGGGGGCAGGTGTCTTTCTCGTTATAAAGAACTATTCAGGGGATATTATGAACTTTGAGATGGCTCAGGAATTAGCTGAGATGGAAGGAATAAAAGTAGAGAGTGTCGTAGTTGATGATGACATTGCTGTCGAAGATAGTCTCTACACCCAGGGAAAACGTGGCGTTGCAGGAACGGTCTTTGTTCACAAAATATTAGGGTATGCTGCTGAACAAGGGCAAACCATTGGAGAGATTAAAAAATTAGCAGAAAATCTTATCCCAAATATAAAAACGATTGGAGTCGCATTAACAGGGGTCACTACGCCCGGGAGCGATGAAGCAAGTTTTACCTTAGCGGATGATGAAATCGAGTATGGCGTAGGTATTCATGGCGAACCGGGATATCGACGAGAAAAATTGCAGAGTTCACAGGATTTATCCCAAGAATTACTTACAAAATTACTAAAAGAGTTTGATGCCAAAGCCAATGATCGCTTCGCAATAATCGTGAATGGTTTAGGTGGAACGCCATTAATGGAACAATATGTATTTGCAAATGATGTGCAAAGAATAATGAAAGAAAAGAATCTAACGATTGCGTTTTCGAAAGTAGGCAATTTAATGACTTCGTTAGATATGCAAGGTTTATCCTTAACTTTGCTTCGCTTAGATGAAGCATTCTATTTGAAAGCTATTGAAGCACCAGTTGATACCATTAATTGGTAAGATTATTTTATAAAATGAAAGGGTGAATCTTTTAAATGAATCTAGAGACTGGAATTCGTTGGATGGAATTATTCAATGAAAAAATTCAAAACGAAAAAGACTATTTAACACAATTAGACACACCTATTGGCGATAGTGACCATGGAAATAATATGTCTCGTGGCATGACCCATGTAATTAAAGCGATTGAAGACGAAAAACCAAAAACGTTGAATGAATTGCTTCAATTAATGATGAAAAATATGCTAAGTAAAGTCGGTGGAGCCTCTGGGCCACTATATGGGTCAGCCTTTATGGGCATGATGAAAGCTGAATCGGTAGCTGAAGACTGGGCAAGTGTTTTAAAAGCTGGGTTAGAAACGATTCAAAAGCGTGGAAAAGCAGAACAAGGCGACAAAACAATGGTAGATTTATGGATAGCTGTTGTAGAAGCAGTTGAGACTCATCAATTAACCCACGAATTAATTGATGAAGCAGTGGAAGCAACGCAACCATTAAAAGCTAAAAAAGGACGAGCCTCTTATGTGGGAGATCGATCTATTGGCCATATTGATCCAGGAGCTTACTCCTCAGGCTTATTATTTCACGCAATGCTAGAAGCGGAGGCAGAACAATGAAAAAAACTGGAATTGTGATTGTTTCACATGTTCATGAGATTGCGGAAGGAATTCATCGTTTGATTCAACAAGCAGCAGCAGATGTTGATGTGCAAGTAGTAGGCGGTATTGATCAAAACGAAATAGGGACGAACTTTGATACCGCTTTAGCAGCCATCAATAAAAACTCAGCTGAAAATTTATTGGCATTTTATGATCTAGGTAGTGCAAAAATGAATCTAGAAATGGCTATGGAAATGAGTGATAAAACAATCAAAATATATGATGTTCCAGTCGTAGAAGGAGCATATACCGCTGCAACTTTATTACAAGCCGGTGTCGATCAAGAAAATATCGAGGCACAACTAGAAGAAATGCATATGGTAAAATAACGGATATATTCTATTTATTTGTAAAGAAAATCATCAGTAGCTTAAAATGATTTCCCTAGATTGCTAAATACTTGGAGAAAACAGTGAGGGTTTAACTTTAATGGCAGCACCGTGCTAAAAACTCTAGCCGCATCCTAAAGAGTAGGAGAGCTAGAGTTTTTCAATTATTTTTTTAAAGAACTGGTCCTATCTATTTTTTAAATTAGTGAGATTTTTATTACACATAGTTTGCGAATATTACAAGAATTGATATTTGGATTATATTTAAAGACCCCTAAAGTTGATTTGAATTCAACTTCAGAGGCCTTTTTATGCTTTAATAAAACTAACTTAAATCCTCCCGGTTATAGAGCTGATGCGCTTTATAGCTATCTAGAATCCGTTTAGCTTGAGGCGCTAATAAAAGGAGAGCAATCATGTTTGGAAAGACCATCAGCCCGTTAAAGAAGTCTGACATGGTCCAAACAAAGTCGATTTTCTTAGTGAGTGATGATCCTAAAACGATAAAGAAAATGACGATAATACGATAAGGTAAAAGCCCTTTTTTACCAAATAAGTAACGAATATTGGTTTCTCCAAAATAGTACCAACCTACAATAGTGGTAAAGGCAAAAAAGGTTAAACAAAGAGCTAGAAAGGATGTACCTAACGTACCAAAAGCGGAAGAAAAAGCTTCTTGCGTGACTAAAGCCCCCTCTAACCCTTTTTCATGAGCGCCGGTAACGAGAATTACCATTGCAGTAGCGGTTCCAACAACGAGCGTATCAATGACAACACCAACAATCGCTACTAAACCTTGTTCAGCAGGATGTTTTACGTTGGCCACTGCGTGGGCATGTGGTGTAGAACCCATACCTGCTTCGTTTGAGAAGAGACCCCTTGCGACCCCGTATCGAATGGCTTGTTTAACGGTGACACCAATCGCTCCACCCATCATAGATGTAGGTTTAAAAGCTTCCACAAAAATCGATTTAAAAGCAGGACCGACTTGATCTTTATAGAGAACCATTACGACGATGACGCCGATAATATATAAAGCAGCCATGAATGGCACAACTAATTCGGCAAAGTTAGCAATTCGTTTCATACCACCCATAAAAACTAAAGCAGCTGCAATTGCTATCAAAACACCAACGATAATTGGGTTAATACCGGTAGCCTCATTGACAGCGGCAGATATCGAGTTTGATTGCACTAAGTTCCCAATAAAACCTAAGCCAATAATAATTGCTACTGAGAAGAAGCCGGCTAAGAATTTGCCTAAGGTTTTTTGTTTTATCCCTTTACTGATATAAAAGGCAGGCCCTCCCACAAAGTTATCATCACGCACTTCACGATATTTCTGAGCTAAAACGGCCTCGCCAAAAATTGTAGCCATGCCAGCAAAAGCAGACATCCACATCCAGAAAATAGCACCAGGTCCTCCTGCCATAATAGCTGTAGCAATCCCAGCAACATTACCTGTTCCGACTTGAGCAGCAATGGCTGTTGCTAGGGCTTGGAATGAAGACATGGTACCGGCTTCTTCTTTTTCCTTTTTACCAAAAACGCCGCCAAAAGTCTCTTTAAACGCTGTTCCAAAATAACGAAATTGCGGAAAGCCAAGATAAAAAGTATAAAAAATACCGACCGCTATAAGAATATACAAAAGAACACTGGACCACATTAAATCACTCAAATGAGTGATATTTTTCACAAAATAACTGACTAAAGAATTCATCTCTTCCCCTCCTAAATTTTTATTTAACTAAATTGTATGATAAAAGGGTATAGCAAGTCAATGATTTTTATGAAAACGAAACCATTTTTTTCGAATTAAAAAAATTAGCAAAAATTCAAATGAAATAAAAGTGTTTTTGTGAAAGATTGATCAATTGACAAAGCTTACTTCAGCAAGCCTAATTGCAATTTTAGGGTAGCGTAACGAAATAAAAAGTGAATAAAATAGGAAAGAAACAGTACTTAACAATTAAACTGTATATCTATTTGAATTTAAACTAAGAATGGGTCTGTTTTGCTAAAACTACTCCACAAAATAATAATCCACTAAGGGACAAGTCACTACCTAATCTAAGAAAAAACACACTAATCCATTGCAGTGGCCATAATTTAAAAGATCGAATCAAAAGCCCAAGGTCATCATAACGCTCCTATTAATGGCTGGTTCTATCGATAAGTCATTCTATTTTTAACTTCTCAATTTGAATCTAAGCTGATTTACTATAAAATGATTGCGCATCTGTTTGATTTAACAATTATTTATGTCTAACTTTAGAGCGTATGGGAACGAGTTTTTTCAAAACGAAAAGCAAACATTATCACTTGTGGACACGAATAAGAATTGAGCCTTGGACCCATTAATGTCAACCGTAAATGAAAATGTCCTGAAATTTTAAAAATTTGCGGGATAAAACT
>NZ_JBNUPI010000020.1:0-24667 GCF_050409505.1 Facklamia sp. P12937 | reverse complement strand
AAGAACTTTTTAGTTTCTTACTATCGGTGTTGCATTTGATTGGACAATTCGTCAACAAAAAAAGACCTGTCATTTCTCATCTATAAGAAATGACTAGGTCTATTACCTAAAAACGATTAATCTACCATCTCTGCTTCTAAGTATTTATGAATTAAGTCATATGTGGCAATTACTGAGGTGATGTGTGTTCTTTCAAAGGCATGACTAGCATCAATTCCAGCACCAAACAATCCGTGACGTACATCTGCTCCGGCACGCATAGCTGCAGAAGCATCTGAACCATAGTATGGATAGATATCTACTTTATAAGGAATCTTATTTTCATCACATAATCCAACTAATTGATTACGTAAGCCAACATGATAAGGGCCAGAAGCATCTTTAGCACAGATAGACACTGTATACTCATCTGAAGTTTGATCATCTCCTAATGCTCCCATATCGACAGCAATATATTCTTCAACTTCTGGAGCAATGTTAGAGTTTCCACCGTAGCCAATTTCTTCGTTATTAGAAATATAGAAATGAGTAGTATGTGCTAATTTAAGTTCTCCAGCTTTAATTGCTTCAATAGCTTCTAATAAAAGGGAAACACTCACTTTATCATCTAAGTGGCGTGATTTTAAATAACCGGAGTCAGTAATTTCTGCACGTGGATGGAAAGAAATAAAATCTCCTACTTCGATACCTAATTCTGCTACATCTTCTGGGTTAAAAACAGGGTGGTCTAAACGAACTTCCATATTGTCTTGATTGCGTTCTAATGACCCTGCGTTACGGTAAACGTGAACAGAAGTCTGATGCATTAAAATCGTTCCATCAAAAGTTTTACCTGTTTTTGCAGAATGGATTTTGCAATATACTCCTTCTAGCGAATTGTAAACAAACCCACCGATTAGATCTAATTTCAAACGACCATCAGCTTTTACCGCACGAACCATCGCTCCTAAAGTATCCACGTGAGCTGTAATAAAACGCTGACGTTCTTTATTTTTTCCTTCTAAAGTTACTAGTAAACCTCCTTTTGGTGTCTTAGTATACTCCACTTTATCCTGGTCAAATTTTTTCATTAAATGCGACACAATTTCACCAGTATAACCAGTTGGTGAAGGAATCTCGGTTAATTCTTTCACACGTTCTAAACGTGCACGATCTGATTCTGATAATTGATAATTCAATTCTACCATTCTGTTCTCTCCTTTATATTGATCCATCTTAAAAGATAAATCATTGTAATCACTTGATTCTACTATACAACAATTAGCCTTAAATTCAAAAGCAAATTATGAAAAAATAACAATCCTTTAGATTTTTATACTTGGACCAAAGTTTGAAAATTGAAATTCTAAAACAAGTGGGTGTCTATAGCTAGAGGCTTTTCTTATCATTAAGGTAAATAGGTTAAAAAAACTCGGGCAATTGTAAAATAAATGAAGACTGAAGTTAAGTCACTTAAAGTTGAGATAAATGGACCACTAGCCACAGCGGGGTCAAAGCCTATCTTCATCATGAGTTTAGGAATCAAAGCACCGGCAATATTAGCCACCACGATTGCACAAGCCATAGCAATCCCTATGATCATACCCAAAAAGAGATTTCCTTTCCAAAAGCCTGCCACTAGGGCTATGGTTAACCCAACTACCAATCCTGTGACTACTCCTGTTAGTAATTCAAAACTAAAGGAATCAAAAAATTTATCATCTTCTGATTTATTAGTAAGCTTGCGAACAGCAACCGCTAAAGATTGAGTTCCAGCGTTACCTGCTGTACCGGTTATTAATGTAACAAAGCTAGATAAAACAGGCACTGAGGATATCAAACCTTCAAACTGAGAAATTAGAGTGGCTGTCCCCATCCCCATAAATAGCAGTGTAACTAACCAAGGCAAGCGACTTTTAGAGGCCTTAAATGGAGTAGTATGAATTTCATTAACATCAACCGCAGCCAAACCTGAGTAGTCACTGTCTGCTTCTTCTTGAATAACGTCTAAAACATCATCTACCGTTATAATACCAAGTAATTCACGATCAAAGCCTACAACTGGTAGGGCCAATAAGTCGTAATCTTGTACCATTTTTGCTACCTCTACTTGATCATCATTTACTTCAACTGTTATTAAACGAGGATTAAGGATTTCTGAGATTAAGGTTTGATCATCATGAACAATGAGATCTCTTAAAGATAAAACACCCTTTAGTCGTCTATCTTCATCAATCACATACACATAATAGATAGTTTCTGCTTGAGCGGCTGCCGTTTTTAAGTGTTCATAGGCTTGTTTAACTGTATATTCTTCCTTGACAGTTACAAACTCAGTCGTCATGATGGATCCTGCTGTTTCGTCAATATAGTTTATCAAACGAGATATTTCACGGGCAGACTTATTAGGCATTAAATGCATGTAAGTATTTACTTTTTCTTTATTATCAATATTATTTAAAATATCCACCGCATTATCCGCGTACATTTCACCTAAAACAATAGCTGCATAGGCATTTTCCATCTCTAGGAAATACTCTTCACTCAAGTGAAGAATATCTGATTCAAAGGCATCAAAGACATCAGCGAGTTCACTGGGAGCAAGATATTGATAGACTGTTTTTCGCTCAGAACTGACAAACTCAGTAAAAATTTTGGCTTGATCATAATTATGTAACGCTAAAAACTCAGTACGAAAGCGTGTCATACGGTTGTTTTGCAGCATAGCTTTGAAACTAGCGACGCTTTCTTCAAAACTTCTTTCAAATACTTCCATTGCTATTCCTCTCTTAGTTAACTTGCTCGGCTTGAATCCAATCTTGCATATCTTCTGGTAGATTCATCTCAAAATGTAAGGGCTGTTGAGTCATGGGGTGGTTAAACTCCAATTGGCCACAGTGAAGCGCTTGACGTCTGATCGTTTCGGTCAAAGGACCTCCATATAAATCATCGCCAATTAAAGGACCTCCCATATGCATTAAGTGTACCCGAATTTGATGTGTTCGTCCTGTATGAAGCCTTATTCTTAAGTGCGCTCCATTAGGATAAGTTTGCTGACACCAATATTCGGTCTTGGCATATTTTCCACTTTCATGAACACGCCGGGTTATAATTGAAGACTCCGTACGTGCAATAGGTGCTTCAATTATACCATGGTCTGACCATTGACTGCGACTGCTTAGAGCATGGTAATATTTAACCACTTGACCTGCTCTTACTTGACGATCCATCAATGCATGAGCTAATCGATGCTTAGCAATTAACATTAAGCCTGATGTATCACGATCTAACCTTGTTACTATATGGATTACTTGATCCGAGTAGCCTTGCTTTTGGTAGTAACCTCTCACTCGATTAGCAATTGAACTCGAAGGATTTGCTAAAGAAGGAATTGAAACTACTCCCACTTGTTTATTTAAAATAAGTAGATCATCATCTTCATAGACGATTTCAATTGGGTCATCTGAAGGTGGAACTGTTTCATGCCCTCGCTCGATGGGAGCTAATAAATGAAGACAGTCTCCTTTACGGATTTTAAAACGAACAGGTACTTTTAAATGGTTCAATAACAGTTGACCTTCAAGCTTAACCTTTCTTAAAAAGGCCTTTGGTAACTGTTGTTGTCTTAAAAATTCTTTAATCGTTATTTCTTCCGATTGATCATAAAACCACTTCAACTCCATTATAAACCTCACCTTTTATTGATTAAACTTATTTTCTCACTTGATTAGCGATAAAAGAGGATTCTACACGATTCCAATAATGCATATGCTTAAAGCTAGCGAAATGAATTCTCTCCTTAGCCAATTGCAAGCGCACCGTATCAATTGTCTGGTCCGCCCAAAATAGATGGTCAGTCGTGATATCCATCCATTCATTGGATGGATCTGGTTTTAAAGTGAGCCATTCATCAGCCGGTAAAATAATAGGCGAGGCCAAGGATCGATAAACACGATTATTAACCGAAGCCATCTCTGTCATCTGTATTGCTTCAATTCGTGGATGCATTACCGCTCCACCTAAAGATTTGTTTAACCCCGTAGACCCGGTTGGTGTCGCAATACACAATCCATCCCCACGAAATGTTTCAAAGAATTGGTCTTTTATTTCCACATCACACACCATTGTTTTACGATGCGAACGAATACTGCATTCATTGAGGGCTAGAACATGTCTCTTTTTTCCATTACCGAGAGTAATAGCTACCGATAGTAAGGGATATGAAATGGATTCAGCGTCATTTTCAACAATACTCTGTAAAACTTGATCCATCTGTTCGCCTAACCAGTCCGTATAAAACCCTAAATGTCCCGTATGAATCCCTATAAATTGAGTATGATTGATAAATGCCTGGTACTGGTGAAAGGCTGATAAAAGTGTGCCATCTCCACCAATTGATATTACATAGTCAGGAGTTTCCCCGTTAGAGAGCTCTTTTAATTGATAGTGATGGAGTTTAGTTTTAAGTCGTTGAGCATAGGCAACTGATAAAGCTTTTTTATTATATACTAATCCAATCTTTTTCATAGTTTCTCCTTACTCTTGCTCTTAACGCGAGTCAAACAGTTTGGTTGCTTCATGAATCTCTTCACGAATCTGACTCATTTCTTCATCAAGTAGAAAGGCAGCCTCAGAAGCTCGTTGAAGTCTTTCTAATATTTCAACAGGATACTTGCCATCATACTTATAATTTAACGAATGTTCGATGGTTGCCCAAAAATTCATCGCTAAAGTTCTAATTTGTACTTCCACAATAACCGAAATGTTTCCTTCAATTCTTTCCACCGGATACTCTAAGATCATATGATAAGAACGATACCCACTCGGCTTATGATTTTTAATATAGTCCCTAATCATAATGACTTTAAAATCAGACCGTCTTAATAGTAAATCTGCTACTTCATAGATATCCTCAACAAACTGGCACATCACTCGAACCCCAGCTATGTCCTGAACACCACAAAGGAAATCTTTGGCTTTGATTTGTCTAACAGCCATTTTTTCCATAATACTTTCAGGTGATTTTACTCGTCCGGTAACGAATTCGATCGGTGCGTGTCTATCCAAATCAATATATTCTTGGCGAATACTTTTTAATTTTAGCTTCAATTCTTCAACAGCCTGACCATAAGGGGCTAAGAACAATGCCCAATTGTCGACAAAAGGTTCTTCATATACATATTTATTTTCCATGATTTCCCCCTTTCTAGCCCTCTACAAGTTTTCAAAATATTCAACCCATATCAGTCTAATTGATTAATATCATCCAGAAAATATTTTACCATAAGTCAAAGGGTTTTCGTATATAACTGTTCATTAGTTGAAATATCTATCATTTTACGGCATACTATTTATTTGTGAGGTTTTTCACTCTAGGCGTATTATTATAGATTACACTATGTTTATGATAAGCTTATACTAAGAAAAAGTAATACGAAGGAGGAATAGTGTGGAAAATTATATGATTGATTATCACTTTAATGGTCAGGCAAAGTATTTTGACTTTTATTTGTTTGTCAATCCTTTAGGGCGAAAATGCTACTATTCCGAGCAAGAGATTAATAAGGCTAGTAAATTAATTTCTTCAAAGATTGACATTAATATTCTTTGTATACATAATGAAGAGATTTTAAATGACTTTATGCAGCGTTTAGGCATTATTCAACCTAGTTTAGCAGTCCGTAATGACCTCTACTGTAAACTTTATAAAGCTGCTTTAGCCGTAAAAGCTGCACACTTTCAAGGCAAACGTAAAGGCAGATGCTTTTTAAAAGATTTACAACAAAAAATTTATCACGATCTATCTCTTTTGAACGAAAACTTAATTATGGACCTTGCTGCAAGCAATGGTTTAGATTCAGATTTGTTCTATGAGGATTTCTATTCCGATTTCACACGAGAATTATATTTTAATGACCTTAAAATTGCTAAAGCCATGGGTGTTCATTCAACCCCTAGTCTTGTGATATTTGATTCTACCCGTGAAGATGAAGGGATTTTGCTCGAGGATAATGTTACTTATGAATCCGTTATTGATCATCTAGATTTATTACATTCACAACATTTAGATCACTCTGTTAAATGTTCTACCCATTTTAATTTATTGAAATAAGAGGTCGAGAGGCTTTCGTTTCAGAGATTGACCGCTTATTTCTTTCAATAGTTTTTTGAATGACTTTTATTATAATACTTAACTATCAACAATTATTTCCCTCATAAAATTTTCCTCTCAAGTCTCACAGAGTAGACCTTTTGGGAGGCTATTTTTCATAAAAATTCACCCTTTTATAAGAATAAAACAGACGAATCAAGCGATTCGTCTGTTTTACTTACCTTAAAAGTGATTCCATAACGTTCATTTGTTCGGTAAATTATAATCTACAAATGTCTTAAGGGTATCTATTCCTAAAATTTCTTACTTAAACCTTTTTTACCCAAAAGATAAATCATCAAACCAATAATCAAAACTGTCAGAGCTAATAATGAATAAGTAGTTTCTTCACCGGTTATAGGTAAAGTATCCTTAGTGTTTTCTTGATTTTTAGGGTTATCCGGGTTTTTCGGTTTTTCTGGTTTTTCTGGGTCTTTAGGATTTTCTGATTCCTGAGGTTTTTCAGGATCTTTAGGGTTTTCTGGTTCCTGAGGTTTTTCAGGATCTTTAGGGTTTTCTGGTTCCTGAGGTTTTTCAGGATCTTTAGGGTTTTCTGAAATTTCAGTATAAATATTTTTGAAAACAGCTATTGCATCATTTTGATAGGTGACACTTAACCTTAATAAACCTGTCCCATCATCGGTTACGGTAACTATTACTTCATGCACTGAATCATCGTAGGTAATTCCTGCTTGATTGTCTGACACTTCACGTAAGGTATACGTATACTCGCCTACCGTATCAAATGATAATTCACTAAAGACTACTTTCCCATTGCTATCATTCGTACCTGTTGCTACGACTGCATTGTTGGTATCCACAACTTCAAAGTTAAATTGACCCGCTACTAAGTCTAATCCTTCTAATTTTTTCTCTGCGACTAATGAAAGTACACCCTTTGCTGCTGTGTAACTATTTTTAAAGACAGGAACTGTTTGGTTTGGATAGGCTACATCCATCTGTAACTGACCTTTTTCATCATCGGTTACTGTAACTACTACTTCATGCACTGAATCATCGTAGGTAATTCCTGCTTGATTGTCTGACACTTCACGTAAGGTATACGTATACTCGCCTACCGTATCAAATGATAATTCACTAAAGACTACTTTCCCATTGCTATCATTCGTACCTGTTGCTACGACTGCATTGTTGGTATCCACAACTTCAAAGTTAAATTGACCCGCTACTAAGTCTAATCCTTCTAATTTTTTCTCTGCGACTAATGAAAGTACACCCTTTGCTGCTGTGTAACTATTTTTAAAGACAGGGATAGCTTGATCAGGATAAACTGTTTCATGAACAAGTCGTCCTGCTCCATTATCAGTTACTATAATTGTAACATCATATGTTGAATCATCATAAGTGATACCTGCTTGATCATCCTGGGTTTCACGAATAGTGTAATTATATTCTCCAACATTTTCGTAAGATATATCAGTAAATGCTACTTTCCCATCTATATCATTCGATGCTGTCGAAATAATTTCACCATCAGAATTTAGGACTTCAAAATTGAATTGACCAGCTATTAAATCAAGACCTGTTAATTCTTTTTTAGCAATTAATGAAGCTTTTCCTGGTTGAGTAGTATATACATTGGTAAAGACAGGAACCTTATTGTTAGGATATTCTACAACCAATTGTAATTGACCCTTCTCGTCATCGGTTACCTTAACGATCACATCATAGGTTGTTTGATCATACGCAATACCTAGCTGGTTATCTTTCTTTTCACCAATTTTATACTTATATACTCCAATTTTATCAAAGGTTAATTCACTGAAAACAACTTTTCCATTGCTATCATTCGTACCTGTTGCAACAACTTCTTCATTTTCATTAAATACTTGGAAATTAAACTGGTCTTTTTCTAGAGAAAGACCCTCTAATTTTTTTTCAGCCAATAATGATAGTTTTCCAACTTTAGGCGTATAAGAGTTTTTAAAGGTAGGTAGATCATCTGTTTCGTATTGGATATTAGTTGCTAAGTGCCCTTGTTCATCGTAGGTGACTGATATTAATACATTATATTGATTTGTATCATAAGTTACCCCTGCCTGTTGATCTATTTTTTCACGTATCATATATTGGTAATCACCTACTGTGTCAAAAGTAAGCGCTTCAAACACTATATTACCATTAACATCGTTCTTAGCTCGAGAAATAATCTCTCCATCCTCATTTAGTAATTCAAAATGAAACTGTCCGTCAGCTAAATTTAGACCTCTTAAAATCTTCTTTGCTTTTAATGGAGTCTTAACCTCTTTGGGTTCATTGATGATTGTTATTACATTACCATTGGTTGATACATTAGGTATCTCGGCAACTTCTCCATTTGAATTAAGTAATTGTAATTCGTAAGACTGTGGATTATCAACCGAATAGTTAATTGTAAAATAAATTGATGATGCAAGTGTTTTAAAACCTTCAGGAGTTGATGTCTCAGTGAGAATATATTTTCCAGCTCTCAATTTATCTGAAATATAAATACCTTCCTCGCTTGTAAATACTTCCGATACTACCGTATCGACATTTCCATGAATGTCTATGTTTTCAATCTTAAATCCAACATCTCGTATAGCTTTTCCACTTTTAGCCTTTTTGAGAATTTTAAAATCAAGTTTTCTCCCTGTTCCGCCTCCACCAAATTGATACTGTTGAGCAGTTGTTTCAGTAACTGTTTCTTTAATAATTTTTCTCTCTTCTCCGCCCTTTAATGTAATGGTATTAGTAACCTGATAAGTACCAATTAAATTATCATTTAATCGTGTGGAGTAAGAAATTGTAATAGCTTGCGTTATTGTATCGTTTAAAGTCAACTTGAAACTTCTGTCATCTTCAGCGAAAGAAATTGAATAGTCTTCATTAATATTCAAAAGATTATTTGCGCTATCTCTAACTTTAAATGAATCAGTTAGATAACTATGTTTATCCGAAAGTTGATCTTCTATTATTGGATTCTTGATTGTCAGACCTTCCTCATTCACAGTAACTGTCCAATCAATGTTTTCGGTTAATTGGTTCTGTGTCCCTGTTTTAGCAACCAATCCACTGTTGTTATTTGCAAAATAATCCAAGTAGGCTGTATCTGATACACTAGCGACAACATCTTCTTTTTCGTATATCATTGATAAAGTAGTTGAATTAGTATATCTGTCCAAAACACTTTCATGGAATGATGGGAATTGCAAAATTTCCGTGTCATATTGTACTTTGTATTGATAAGATCCGTTTGGTAGTTGAATGACGAAACTATTGGAATCAGTGTTAATTGTCACATTAAGATTGTCGGTAATAAGGGTGCCACTTTGATCATAAACTTTAATGCTATCTTGAATTAAAGCTTGATCGCCTGGTATTGTGTCTGTTAAAACAGGATCTACTAAGTTAATGAGATTTGATGTGTTCGCATTCGCAGTTATTTCCCATGAGATAACAGGATTATCTGGAGTCTTGTCTAGGCTCACTGCTTCTTTGTTAACCGATAAAGCAGGGCTCGGAACTTTTATAAAGGCTAGCTCACTCCCGTTTGTATAAGTTAATAACGCTTTGTTTTGAATAAGATTTACTTCTTCTCCTGACGAAAGACTAGTTGTATATGTGAGCGTATACGGAACTGCATCAATGTCTCCTAATATAAGTTCAAATGATCCTTGACTTTCTTCAATGACCTGGTATTGGCTAGGATCAACTTCCTCTCCGTCTCTATATAGAAGAATATTAGACATGTCTGCTGTTGACGGAGAATATTGATCAGTGATTACTACATTAGCTAAAACGGCTTTTTTTGTATTGAAATTAATAATCCAATTAATGTGTTTATTACCTTCAGCATCAATCACAATGTTAGCTTTCTTATTAATACCTGCTTGACGTTTATAAACATTAGCTGTTGCTTCTTCCTTACCACCTTGCCAATCTAAAGTAACTTTATTTATTTGGTCGAGGTTATTGGCGTCATCTACGGTTGTAAGATATTTAATAGTATAAGTAGCATTGGTATCAGTACCAAATTGATAGGTAAATCCTTGACTTGGATTCATTATTAATGCAGTAGGATCAAAAGCCAAAGCACCTTCATTTGTAGAAGTTAATTCAAAAGAATCATTTACATACTTATAATTGCCACTACTAAAACTATCTTCAATTATTGGTTTAGTAAGATTAATATTACTTTCATTAAAAGTAATCTTCCATTCAATAAATTGCTCAGTTTTATCTTCGCTAGTTACATAAGAACCAACTTTTTTTATTCCTGCTTTAGGACCTGCTAAGTTAACATCAAAAGAAATTCCTGGTCCACTTTCCTCACCGAATAAGTAAACGAGTTCAGCATTATTAGCTATATTAGGTTCTTGCAGTCCTGCTGTCGTGTAATATGTTCGATAAACAAATATATACTTATGAGGTCCTGCATTCTGGACAGTCAGAGCAAATCCTTCTCGATTATCGCTATGTGTATAATTACGAATGTAGTAATTACTATTATCAATTAACTTTTCTGTTGTTATCTCATCTTGGTATAATTCATATGAAGATAAATCTGCAACATTAAAGTCTAATAAACTTTGATCAAACACATCTCGAATTGTCATGCTACCCATATTGATTCTTTGCGAATTAAGGGTAATTTTCCATTCAATATATGGCTTACCTTCATCATCTACCAATTGCTCCCCAGCTTTACCAAAAGTTGGAATAGTATTTATAACAACCGAGTCGGTTGCACTATTTTGTGGATCTAGATTATCAGAGATAATATTAGTGACTGTCCCCTGAACACCCAATTCTACTTCTGTCGAAAAAGTAATATAATAGGCTTGTCCTTGAGCATTAAGTTCTAAAGGAAAGCTTCCACTAACTGGTGTGAAATCTTCTGGGTTTAAAACATTGCCGTTACTATCAGGAACAACCTTACGCACTTTAATCGTATCTTTTAAAAGTTTAATTTTTTCTGTAATATTCTTCGTTTGAGAGTCCACTCCACTTATTAAATCTTCTAAAATTACTGTCCCAAGATCTTCCTGGCCATAATTATAAGTAACTTCCCAATCAATTATCGAGGGATCTTGCTCTGAGATTGAACCTTGTTTAGTAATAGTCGGTAGATCTTCATACCACGTTCCCTCAAAACTATCAGAAACAGGAGTTTCTGAACCATCTAGGAAAATTAATCCAGTATTACTGATAGTTTTAGCTCCTCCCCCATTCGGTCGATTAATTAATGTCGTATAGCTAATATCATAGGCATCTTCAATTGACCCTAAGTCAATTTCAAAGCGCGAATCACTTATTAACGGTGCAACCACTACTTCTTCTTGGCCTATCACTTGGTTTTCGTAATTACGAATGAGCTTTTCAACTAAGATACTTTCTGGTAAAAGCTCTAAATCATCACCAAAATAATCGGTATATGTAGCCTCTGAAACGGTGGCCATACTATCATTTAATCGAACGGTCCAATCTATATGTGTAGGGTTTGTCACTGGTTGTCCAGTTACATCTTTATATACTTTTTCTCCGTTTTCATCAATAATATAGGGTTGTCCTGCTATTTTTTTATCTTCCCCGTCATAAGGTATTTCCTCAGCAATGATAGTTGTTGTAAAAAACCCTCCTTCACCGTATGGAATGACAACCTCAATAACTTCTTCTTCAATCAATTGTGTTGTATCGAACTGTCCAGAAATCTTTATGTTTATATTTAAATCATCAAATTCCTTAGCCTTATCATTAAAAAGAATGGCAACTTCCCCATTAGTTACAGTATAAGTACCCACTTCTGTACCTTCCACCAGAAGTGAAACAGCTGCGGAACTTCCTTCAAAAATTTCTGGCAAAACAATAGTATAAGTGTCCCCAGCATTTATTACCGTATTAGGAGGACTAACTAGAGTATAATCAAGTATTAAAGCATTTAATTCTGATGGAGTAAAAGTTATCGATTCCCCATCAGGTAAAATGAATGTGTTATTGTCTGTTGTGGTGACAGTCATAACAACATTTTTCACCCAGTTGCCTTGAAGGACACTAAAAGTAGCGTTTTCAGGAACCATTTCATTCTCTACAGCCGCTTCATCTATTGGAGGATCAATATTGTTGATGCCTTCTGACGCTTTATCCATTGAGATTTCTGTTTTCTTTTGAGGAAGATGTTCTGCATCATCTTCTGAGTTGTTTGAATTATCCACTTGTGTCTCTTCGTTTAGATTATCATCTCCTATCTCTTCCAGAAGGGATTCATCCTTTAAAATGTTATTATCCACATCTTTTTGTTCGCCAGCTTTATTCTTAGTCCTAGTTTCGAGCACTTGGCCATCGACAATTTTTTCATTCTTTACCATGGTAGTAGAATCTGTATCAAACACCTGCGAAACTGCGTACATCGTTTGTGGTGAGAAAACGATATTCAACACAAGCATCATTGTCAACACTAAATTAACCATTATTTTTTTATTCATTACAATTCGCCTCCTTATTAACTTTTGCTCAAGCTCACTTTATCCTTGCTGATAATTTCTTCATATAACTCCTTTCTAATTCATAAAATCTCTCACATTAGTGTCTTTATACCCATAATATTAAGTCAAGCCCATAATCCTGTGTGAATTACACTGCAATGTTTTAACAGTCTCTTGTTGATCAAATTTAATACGCTTTCTTATCGAACTGAGCCATTGTCATATATATCCTTTGACTCTGACACCTTTCGAATCACCTGTAACCATCAGCTTGAATAAATTGTTTTTGTCAATTATTCATTACTTTTTTTAAACATGGTTATTAAATGTTTTAGAGACATTCCCCTTTATCGATTATTTAATAATGCTTTAAACTCTTCATTATTCAATGTAAGATGTTCTTAGCCTCTATAAAAATCTACTAGGTATGTTTTATAGCAAAAACATCGCGCCGTAAAAGGGGCTTTATATGGACTTTCATAATCTACACAATTACATGGACTTTATCCCATATTACCACAATATTGTGAATTGTAGTAGTGTTATGGTTAAATTTCAGATTGAAAATTTCCTACTAATTAACTTTTAACTAATTGAACGTAAAAGAAAAATAACTTTTCTATTAGTATCAAGAAACTATTCTTTTTAAATTTAATTATGTTTCAAAATGTTTACTTCCATATAAAACAAAAAACCAAAATCAAGATTCCCTTGACTTTGGCTTCAACATATTATGATTCTATAAATTATAGGGATCATTCACAAAAACACAGACATTTAATGTATTAAAAGCATGTTCTACTATATAGAAAGAAGTCTGTACATGACTAATAAGATAGAACAGTCCTCAATACTAAAGACCCAAACATTAATTTCTCTCATAATTGAGTCGCACAAGTCAAAAATAATCACTATATTTCTTGCGCCTTAAGTTCTCCTGTTCACCCTTTTCATCCTTGCTCCTACTATCATAAGGAAAAGACTGTCATTAAAAGGCTAACTATTTACCTATTATTAGCTCCTTATAAGGCTTAGGAAAGGTCTGTTTTTGTCTGAACAAACAAGCTTTGATCACCACACTTTCCTGCTCAGAATAAGCCCTTGTAGATACATTGTTTCATCTCTAGTGCTACCAAACAAAAATAGCGTGTTTAACAATTCACACGCCCTCAAAAAAGATGATTGCTTATCAAACATATCTATCTATAAGTGCATCATGTCATAATTGCCTTCGCTTCCGTTTCTCATAAACGGCCACCTACCCTCCCTTAAAAGATTTGTTTGATAAGTTTAAGTCAATTCCAACAGTGAAGGGGGCTGTAAGCTTTGCTAGTGCAATGTCATTCCCCATCAAGTCATAGATGTTGTAGAAGATGTCACTTAAAATATCTAAAAAAGTACTTTTACCGTTATAGTCATCATGAATAAAATAAGGTAAAAACTATTTTCATTGACTGATACACAGCCTACATTGCCTTAACTTGCCAATTGAGCCCTAATACTTTGATTATTATTGAACGGTTTCATATCGTTGTTCAATCCCTTAATCCTGAATTAAATCGGTTGCACATTCATTGGATAAATCAAGTACATCATAGAGACAGGCGCTCTACAATAAATCAAAAGATATTGGGGGACTGTTTTTGAACAATACCGACAATAGGGACAATGACCTATAAAATCAGAAGCAAGTGTTTAAAAGCACCTATCAAATGATACAAAAGCTACACTATCCCTTAGAAAAATTTAGTCACAAAGCATTTAAGGTCTTACTCCGTGACAATTCAACCTCCCGGCTATCATCTAGGTTAAGAAGAACCTTCGGAATCCCAACAACTTTCTTGAGATTACCTTCAACCATCCTGAACTAACTAAGGGGTGATCAATAAATTTAAAGTGCTTAAGCGCAATGTCCATGACTCCCGAAACTATTGTCATTTTAAAGATAAAATCTTTTAACGCGAGACAATTTGTATCCGAAGAAAAAGAAAAAGAGACCAAACAGATATTAACTGCTTAGTCTCCTTAATTTATCATCAGCCCTATTTGATATAGAGTCTATTTTTTAAACTAATGCTTTTTTGGCTTCCTCAACCAAAGCAGTAAATGCTGCTGCATCATTGATAGCAATATCTGCTAACATTTTACGGTTAATTTCGATTCCGGCTTTTTTCAAACCATTCATTAATACAGAGTAACTCATATCATTTTGACGAGCTGCTGCATTAATACGTGTAATCCACAAACGACGGAAATTACGTTTGGTTTGACGACGGTCACGAAAAGCATACATGTATGACTTCATAACTTGCTGCTTAGCTGTCTTAAATAATTTTGACTTTGCTCCGTAATAACCTTTAGCTAATTTTAATGTACGTTTACGACGTTGACGTGTAACATATCCACCTTTTACGCGTGCCATGATTTTCTTCCTCCTTTATTCCTATAAAGCTGAAATTTGTTGCTTAATACGTTTCATATCTGAAGCAGAAACTAAAGCTGATTTACGTAGTTGACGACGTTGCTTTTTAGTTTTACCGTGGAAACGGTGGGAAGTAAATGCACGTGAACGTTTCAATTTACCTGTACCTGTTTTCTTAACGCGTTTTGCTAAACCGCGGTGAGTTTTTTGTTTTGGCATAATAATCCTCCTATATTCCTACTTATTAATCGTATTATGATTCTGACGAGGGTGCGAGTATGGTAAACATACTACGGCCTTCCATTTTAGGTTTTGACTCCACGGTCGAAACTTCTTTTGTATCTTCAATAAAGTCTTCCAAAACATCTAAACCTAAATCCTTATGGGTAATTGACCGTCCTCTAAACCGGATACTTGCTTTCACTTTATCGCCTTTTTCCAAGAACTTGATTGCTTGACGTAATTTCGTCTGGTAATCATGGTCATCAATTGAAGGACTGAGACGTACTTCTTTAACACTGACTACTTTTGTATTCTTACGTTGTTCTTTTTCTTTTTTCTGTAACTCGTAGCGATATTTACCGTAATCCATAATCCGTGCAACTGGCGGATTAGCTTGCGGTGAAACGAGCACGAGGTCCAAATCAAAAGATTCAGCAATCGTTAAAGCGTCTTGTAGCGATTTAACTCCAATTTGTTCTCCATTATCACCGATGACGCGCAATTCCTTAGCGCGAATTTGCCCATTAATCAATGCTTCTTTAGCGATATGAGTCCACCTCCATAATTTTTATGAGTGACAAATAAAAACAAAAAACAGCCCGTTTGTATACGTGCCGTCTCTATCAATTTACAAAAACAGAATTTTCTGCTCCATAAATGATTTGCCCTACATCTTCTAATGTCCGGCGAGAAACGGTTTGTTTCTACTTGTTTTCTCAACTTATACAGTGTATCACACTTCATTTGATAAATCAAGTTAAAATTCTTAGAGCATTCTAGAGTGTCTAGAGTTGTCAAACATATGTTACACAAGGTGCTTCTAAATGGGCATGCTTATGTCTTAGCGTCTAGCCCTCAAATTCTTAGAGCGCAAATTTCCTTTAGCTATTAATCATAATTGATGATATAATACTGCAGAAATCTAAATATTAGGAGTTTTTTAATGGACTTAAAAAAATTTATAATAGGAACGATTATGATAGGGCTGTTAACAGCTTGCCAAAATACCTCATCCCCTGAAGTGAAAAGCTCTTCAGTTGACTCATCTAACAATCAAGCTTCATTAGAGGATTCACAATCATTACAAAGTCAACCTTCTTCCTCACTTGAAAAGTCAGTTGCTGATGAAGATGATCAAATATCTTCTACTAAAGAAGAGAGTAGAGAAACAACTTTATCCAAAACTGACAAATTAAGAAAAGCAATTATAAAAAAGCAAAACAAGTCAAACGATGATAAAGAAGAGACAAACGAAGACTTAGAAGTTTCTTCCATAGAGCCTAACGAAAGTACCGAAACAGTTAAAGAAGATAAACCAATAGTTGAAGATGACGGAACAACCGATAAAGAAGAAACCACCTCTGCAAGTGGTGGAAAAACAACTATTGAAACTACACAAGAAGATGATACCGAACAACAACCAGCCGCTTCATCATTTTCCTTAGATTACGATCAATATGACTCCGTTCAAGAAATTATCGAAGATTTAATTGATGAATATGGCTTTGATTCTTCTAAGCTAGGTATTGCTTATCAAAATTTTGTAAGTGAAGAATCCTATTACTTAAACGAAAATGAAGCACGTCATGCAGCTTCTACCAACAAAGTGGGAACCTCCGTCCTATATCTCGACCTAATTGAAGCAGGTGTCCTAAGTTGGGATAGTCAACTGCCTGCTAGCGAAAAGGATTTAGAAGAAGGTGATGGTAGAATCACCAATAATCCCTTGCGCTCATATTATAGCTTAGAGGAATTGATTTCTAACCTTCTAGTCTATTCAGATAATACTGCCTGGAACATTTTAATCGATTATTATTACGAAAATTATGGTGATTATCGCAATGACTTAATCGAACTATCAGGCATTAATAATAAACCGATTGCTTTAACTCAAAATATGAACTATGCGACACCCAATATGCTAATCGGTTATCTTAATAAAATTGCTTTCGATGATAGCTATCAACCTATTATAAACTACATGTTAATCGCACAAAAAGGACAACGATTCAAGCTGTACGTTGATAAAGGAATGGCTACTAAATATGGTCAGTATGGTAATGGTTATCACGATACAGGTATATACTTCGAAGATGGAAAGCCTATATATAGTCTAGTGCTAATGACCAACGATCTGGGTACACTCGATAATTTTATGGGGGATTTAAATTTACGCGTAAATGAATGGTACCATTACCAACAGACTCAATAATAATCACATCACCCACGCAACTTCTTCAACAAAAGTTGCGTGGGTGAATTTTGTATTCAAAATTATTTGATCAACATACTTTTAAACTTCATTTTCCAATTGTTCGAGAACACAAAAAGGGACCACTAGAATACTTAGTAAGATATAGCCTGTTTGTATCCAAAAAATTCCCACATCCATCATACCGTGAAAAAGAACGATTACTAATATTGACACAATGAGACCTAATTCTAGTCTAATTTTAGGTTGGAAGACTCGTTCAACTACATTCCTAAAGTAATGACTAAAAGCCATTGTTAAAACCATTAGACCTACAATACCGTAATTAGCTAGTGTATCAATCAATAACTGGTGGGCATGCATTTTTCCTTGATCTGCAAACAAATAATAAAAGGTAACATAAGCCATAGGCCCTCTTCCGATTAAGGGGCTTGTTATAAATATTTGCCATCCAGTATACCAAATTGCAAAACGGTCATCAAAAGCATGCGCCAAAGTAGTAAACCTAGGTAATAATTCAGGTTTTATAAACAAAGTTAAAAAACCTCCTGCTAAAGCAAAACCAATCCCCCATGCTATTTTAGGCTTTAAGAAAAATACCATAAGGACAATCCCTACAATACAAGTAGGAATAGACCATCTCGAAGCAGTTAAAAATAAACTAATTAAATTTAAGAAGATGACTATCATCGATAACCAACGATCAAGTGGTCGCTTTGTTTTTGCCATTAAATAAATAGCCATTACTAAAACCATGGCAATATATAGTCCATAATAATTAGGATTAAAAAACGTTGCTTCTGCACGAATTTGCGGATTATGATACTTAAAAATATAAAATAAATCGTAACCATTCATAAAAACATAGTAAGTATATCTTACAAACGCTAGCAAAGCTAACGGGATAGACCCCCATGTGAAAATTTTTATCTGTTTTAAAAAAAGCTGAGGAGTAATTATTTGAAAATAAAAATTAAATAGTAAAAAAAGTAAAAAAAGAACAAATGTGACGGCAACTCCGATATAATTCCTAAAGTAGATTGATATGATTAAACTATATATCAAAAAGATAAATAACCAACTCTGTTTGCGCATTATCTGTCTCAAGTCTCGACGGTGTTGAAATAGAAGATATAAGGTTGTTAAAAAAATAACAGCGCTACCAACATAAAAAGGTAATAAGACTGAAACTGACACCAATAAGAATAAATTACCTTCAAGATTTTCACTTTGAGTCAAAGATTTCAAATTCACTACCATCCACCTCCATGACTAATATTTATTATTATAGCAAAAGATGCTATATATATTCATTAAGTAAAAACAGATTTTATCTTGAAGATTATTCATAAAGTAGTTATTATTAACCAAATACAGTTCATCTCAAAGCTTAAATGGACTCGTTATTTAGAAATAAGTTCAATGTTTATGTGGTTGACACCGTATTTCTTACATTATCTTAGGAAATGCTCATGTCGATAAAAAACTTTTTATTAGCTTTTTTATGATATTTCTAGTTGACTGTCAGCAGGACTCTCATTCTCCTTCTGATAGCGAAGAATCTATTACAACTGCGTCAGAAAGACTAAGTACAACTATTGAGACTCAAGAAACCAGCATGGATGAAAAAATCGGATTGAAGAACATCAAGTTACATCCTATTCAAGAAATTATGATTCCTATCGTTCAGTTACTGATTTAGTGAATGATTTAATAAATGACTATAATTCCCCATCTTCTCGTCTAGGCATTTCCTACTATAATTTTTTCACTAAAGAATCTCACTTTTTAAACGAAATTATCGGCCAATATGCTCCTTCTAGCAATAAAGTTGGAACGGCTGTTCTTTACATCTAATTAATTGAAGAGGGAAAACTTAACTGGAAAAGTCAATTGCCTGCCAGCAATGTTGATTTTGAATCAGGTGCAGAAAAAAATACCCATAGTCCCATTCAGTCTGAATACCAATTAGAAGAGCTGATTGAAAATTTATTAGTGTATTCAAATAACATCGCTTGAAACATTCTGATTAATTATTATCAAAACAATTTTGGAGACTTTAAACGTGATTTGGTTGAAAAATCAGGGGCTAGTCAAAAGACAGAAAGTCTTTATGATCAATATAACTATGCTACTCCTAATACTTTATTAGTTTAACTAAAACAAATTGCCCAAGATAAAGAATATTTACCTCTAGTTAGATACATATCCATTTCTGAAAAAGATCAACACTTTAAGTTTTATATCAAAGGTGGTATGGCTGCTAAATATGGACAACTGGATTATGCCTATCACGGTACAGCTATTTATTTTGAAAATGGACACCCTATCTATGCTCTGGTTCTAATGAAAAGAGAAATTGGGACAGTGGATCAATTTATGGGAAAACTTAACCTTATTATCAATGAATGGTCTCTCTATTAAATTTCTCCCAATAAATAAAACTATTTCATCAAAAATTACTATGTTGTAATCTCTTTCATTTTTAACAATCAACATTTAAAATTGCGCTTTTCATAACTGTGAACGAAATTTGATGCTTCTTTGATTTTTTAAATTTCATATCTCAATTGGACTTAAATTGAGATTTCGCTATAATAAAGAATAGTTTATTGACTAGTTTTAACGTTAGTCACACCCATTTTAAGGAGGACAGCCTATGCCTATACATTCAATAAATTGGCAAAAATTTTTTAAAAAACTTGTTTTAGTCATGCTTTTTAGCAATTTATTCAATCAAGCTATTTCAGCCCAAGTTGAAAATTTATCTAAATTACCTGATCTGTCTAGAGATATTAATAAGGCCAAAGAATACAAGACGGTCGTCATGCCAGATGATTACCCAGAGGAGCTAACCAGCTTTTTTGATAGTTCAATTAGTTCAAGATCCTTCATTGTGGTAGATGTTGAAACAAATCGAATTTTAGCTCAAAGAGGAAGTAATATCCCCTATCCAATTGCTTCTACAACTAAAATTCTTACAGCCTATCTTACTTATAAAGCAATTGAAGATGGGAAAATAAAAATTACAAGTGAAATTGAAGCTCCCAGTGATCTAACTCAAGCACTCTCTGATAACCCTGAGTTAACTAGCACCCCTTTAATAGCTGGTCAAAAATATACTGTAGATGATTTACTTCATGCTTTAATTATGCGTTCAGGGAATGATGCAGCCTCTTTACTGATGCGAGAAATCTATGGTTCAGAAACTGCAGCTGTTCAAGCGATGATCGACCAACTTAATAATTGGGGCTTTGTAGATTTCGATTTATACACAACTTCTGGTGTCCCTAATGAATTTATACCTGAAGATTGGCGTATGGCTGGGTCTCTAGCTAGTAATGAAAACGCAATGTCTGCTCAGGACCTAGCTTTGATGACTCAAAATGTCATTAAAGAATTTCCAGAAATTTTAAATATTTCTTCTGCTAAAACTTATGTTTTCCAGGAAGATGGCGACTTTAGCCAAGTTTTTAATACCCCTAACCCTCTTTTACCTGGTCAATCATTAGGAAGAGAAGGAATTAATGGCCTTAAATCCGGTCTCACAGATGGTGCAGGAGATAGTTTTGTAGCGACAGGCAAGGAAAATGGGCGTGAAATTATTGCCTTATCCATGGGGAACTTTATCCAAGAAGATGGAAGTTATTCTTCTTCTTATGATCAATTAACCTTGATTCTTGATGCTTTAGCTGAACATCCTGATTTATATCAAAATGAAAACTTACCCCTTAATCAAGTCACTCAATCCAAAGTTGAAGAAGAGCTTAATGAAACTTCCATAGATGGTGAAGAAGATAATGAGTCTCAAACCGAACAAGAAAAAAACACTTTAGAAAATCGAAGAGATAATCCAATAACTAACTTTATTAAAAGAATATTTGACAATTTTAGATGATTAAAAAGCAGATCTCCTTTAAAAAGGAAATCTGCTTTTTAAATATTCATTGCTATCGGCTTCTTCTAATTTTCCATCTATCATTTTAAAAAATCGGTCACATTTAGATATTAGCCGCGTGTCATGCGTCACCATAATTGTTGCTTATGCTATTTCCTTAGTCATTTTTGCTAAGAGATCCACTACCTCGAAAGCACGTTCACTATCTAAACTAGCCGTCGGTTCATCAGCTAAGCGGAATTGATCTTTAACTTTTAAAAAGGAATAAGATTCGAGGCTTGTAAAATTAAACCTATTTTATCAAAGCGGCGTTTAGTACGTTCTTTATCACTTAAAGCGGAAAAATCTTCTTCTTTTAAGTAGACTTGACCTTTTGAAGGACTTTGGAGCCCTCCAATAATCGATAATAAAGTACTTTTACCAGAACCAGCTGGGCCAATTATGGCCACAAATTCGCCTGGTTCAATCACAAAATTAGTCTGTTTCAAAGCTTGAATTGTTTTGTCACCATCTTTAAAACTTTTTTCAATATTTTTAATTTCTTTGGCTTTCACGTTTATCTCCTAAGATATCGCTTAACTTGGATCAATGCGTACAATTTGTCTAACTGAAAGCAATCCACCTAAAACCGCAAAGACAATCATTAAGATCATTGTAATTCCAATTAATTCCCATGAAAAAGCAAAAGGTACTTTTGCTGGTAAATAAAGGGCTGTTAAAAGAGTAAATATCAAACCGAGCGTGGCTCCTATAACCGCCATTAGTAAAGTTTGGTAGACGACTGAGCTACCGATAACGAAGCTTGAAATACCCTGTGCCTTCATGACACCTATACAAGACTGCTATGATCATTGCTAATAACTGCCGCCTTATTAGAAAATAATTTTTGTGAATTAAAAAAACACTTAGTCTCAAATTTGCCTTTAAGTAGTTAATAAAGACAATTTGGGCGATAAGTGTTTAGAATTATAATTTTTTATTTTTTCGATTTATTATTAATATCCGCTAAAATCATTGCAATGAAATCTTCAACCGAAACTGATTCTGAATTTTCTTGACCGTAACGACGAACATTCACATTACCAGATTCAACTTCTTTGTCCCCAATTACTAATTGGTAAGGAACTTTAGAAGTTTGAGCTGAACGAATCTTATAGCCAAGTTTTTCATTACGCAAGTCCATTTCAACGCGAACACCAACATTTCTCAAAGCATGATAGATTTCTTCTACTTTTTCACCATGGGCTGCGAGATTAACTGGTAAAAGAACAACTTGAACTGGAGCTAACCAAGTAGGGAAGGATCCCTTGTACTCTTCAATTAAGTAGGCAACGAATCGTTCCATAGTTGAAACTACACCACGGTGGATAACAACCGGACGATGGTCATTTTGACCATCCTCACCTACATAAGTTAGGTCAAAGCGTTCTGGAAGTAGGAAGTCTAATTGTACTGTGGACATGGTTTCTTCTAAGCCAATAGCTGTTTTGAATTGAACATCTAACTTAGGCCCATAGAAAGCTGCTTCCCCTTCCGCTTCAAAGTAATCCAATTCTAATTCATCCATAGCTTCTTTAAGCATAGCTTGGGCTTTTTCCCACATCTCATCATCATCAAAGTATTTCTTAGTATCCTCAGGATCACGGTATGATAAACGATAACGATAATCTGTAATGCCAAAGTCCTCATATACCTCAGAAATCAACTGTAACACACGCTTAAATTCCTCTTTAATTTGGTCAGGACGAACGAAAATATGCGCATCATTAAGTGTCATTTCACGAACACGCTGCAAGCCTGATAAAGCACCCGATTTTTCATAACGATGCATCATCCCTAATTCTGCAATTCGAATAGGTAGTTCACGATAGGAATGAATATCATCTTTATAAATCATCATATGGTGTGGACAGTTCATCGGTCTTAGAACAAGCATCTCACCGTCACCCATATCCATAGGCGGGAACATATCATCTTGATAATGATCCCAGTGTCCCGAGGTCTTATAAAGATCCGTCTTGGCCATGATTGGAGTGTAAACATGTTGATAACCCAATGAAATTTCCTTATCAGTAATATAGCGTTCGATGGTACGACGGATAGTTGCTCCATTAGGTAGCCAGAAAGGTAAACCTGATCCCGCTTCCGGACTAATCATGAATATGTTCAATTCTTTACCTAATTTACGGTGGTCGCGCTCCTTGGCCTCTTCACGTAATCTTAAGAATTCATCTAGATCTTCTTGTTTAAAGAATGCTGTTCCATAAACCCTTTGCATCATCTTATTATCAGAATTGCCACGCCAATAAGCTCCAGCGAGTGACAAGAGTTTAAAAGTCTTAATCTTACCAGTTGAAGGCACATGAATTCCACGACATAAATCAGTAAAATCTTCTTGCGTATAGACGGTGATAATTTCGTCTTCAGGTAAATCATTGATTAACTCTTGCTTGTAAGGATCATCCTTAAAAATCTCTAAAGCCTCTTGACGCGATACTACTCGCCGTTCAATTGGATAATTAGCTGAAATAATTTTTTTCATTTCCTTTTCAATTTTTGGCAATTCTTCTTCGGTAATTGGATCTGGTTTGTCAGTATCATAATAGAATCCTGAATCAATGGCAGGTCCTACACCAAAGTGAATACCTGGATACAAACGAGTCATAGCATGAGCCATTAAGTGAGCGGTTGAGTGACGCATAATTTGTAAAGCTTCGTCACTTTTATTAGTGATAATCTCAATTGACCCATCCTTTTCAATTGGTCGATTATGGTCAATAATCTCTCCTTCAAATTTACCTGCTAAGGTTGCTTTAGCTAAAGAACGAGAGATAGATTCTGCTACTTGCATGGGTGTGATGCCTGATTGATATTCTCTTACAGCACCATCTGGTAATGTTAAATGAATTGTTGACATATAAGATTCCTCCTCCGTACTACTGAAACTTAAAACAAAACGTCCCATTGGCTATTACTAACCAATGGGACGTGTATTCGACGTGGTTCCACCCAAGTTCATTATCTTTTATAAGATAATCTCATAGAGTTAACGCCTCCGACGTCTCGACTTACCACTCATGCTTGGGTCGAGCATTCAAGAAGGGGTAAAGCTAATTATCATTAAGGTCTTCCAGCAAACGACCTCTCTCTTGAAATGAGGGAATTAAACTTCGTGACTTCTCATTAATTTCTTATCTTGAGTTAAATTCATTAAACCATCAATCTTAAAAAAATGCAAGAATTAGTTTCATAATTGCATTACTCTGTTAAACGTAAATGATAATGTCTCAAGAGAACACAAATCAAAATGTCCCACTAT
>NZ_JBNUPI010000019.1:0-33975 GCF_050409505.1 Facklamia sp. P12937 | reverse complement strand
CATAAGCATGCCCATTTAGAAGCACCTTGTGTAACATATGTTTGACAACTCTAGATTGTTAGTCCTTTTTTATTGGCTTATTTCTTGCTTTTAGCAATTTGAGTTTGGTATAATAGGTAATCGTTAGGCCGCCGTAGTGTAATGGATATCACGGAAGATTCCGGTTCTTTCGATGGGGGTTCGATTCCCTCCGGCGGTATTTGTAATAAAGCTAAAGATTTTTAGCAAAAAATCTCATATTTTTTAAAAAAATACTTTTTAGAGAGTTCAGCCAGATTGGCTGTTTTTTATTTTAAATTAGACTAGCTAGAATAAGGGGATTGACTAGACAATCGCACAAGGGTTGACTAAGATTTAACTAGTTATAAGACAAGCAATTAGAAAGGAAAACTTAGAAAATTAAAAAGCCCATTTTTAAGACTAAGTTTATTTCTTATTACCATTCTTGTATTAGCTGCTTGTGATAGTACCAATAAAGCAAATATTGCAAGTGATGCTTATAAGATGTCAACTTATACTCTTATTAAGGCTGCTCAAGAAGGTAATCAAGATAAACAAAATATTGATTTAGATAATCCCTCAAATATTTATGAAAAGGAAAAAAAGCGCTAAAAAGTAACATCAAAAGATAAAACGACTAGTAGAAAAACCACTACCAAAGATAAATAAATTAAGTTTGTAGTTATTTTTTAAAAGAATAAGGGCAAAAAAGAAAATTATATAGAAAAATCACTAAGACTAGTCATAAAACACTGGTATTGTGAGTTGGTTTTTGATATGATAATTTATGTGTAAAAATTTACAGCAAATCTAGCATTCTATATGCAATAAGTTATAAAGGAGCTCTTATATATGGCAATTAGTGCAGAATTAAGAACAAAGACAGGTACCGGTGCTTCTAAACAAGCACGTCGTGAAGGTAAAATCCCAGTAGTTTTATATGGGCAAAAATTAGAAGCAACTTCTTTATTAGTTGATCGTCGCGAATTCGAATCACTTCTAAAAAAAGAAGGATCTAACGCGGTTTTTGATTTAAACTACGACGGTAAAACGCAAAAAGTAATCTTGAAAGACTTTTCTAAAGCAGCTTTAAAAGATATTTTCTATTCAGTTGACCTAGAAGCTATCTCTGCTGATCAGAAGATTATTGTTGAAGTTCCATTAAGCATTATTAACGAAGAAACAGTTAAAATTGGCATTGTGGAACAAACACTTAATACAGTGGAAATCGAAACTAAACCAGACACTATTCCGAACTCATTTGAAATTGATGTTACTGGAATGGAAATTGGTGACACTAAGACAATTGCTGATTTAGCAGTTCCAGCAGGCGTTGAAATCTTAGAAGATTCAACTGAAACAATCGTTTCAGTTTCTGCTCCAACAGAAGAACCAGAAGAAGAGGAAGAAACTGAAGTGATAGAACCTGAAGTAATTGGTGCTAAAGACGAAGAAGAAGAGTAAAAATTTGTATTATGAAGCACTGTAAACGCATGTCGTTTATGGTGTTTTTTTAGATAGGAGTTGAACAAACTGATCTCAAAAGAAGAGGCTATTAAAGTCAAATCCATTTTAAAAAAATCGCTGAAAGACTTAGGAGTGGATAAGATCGGTTTTACGACAGCGGAACCTTTTGACCATTTAGAGGAAAGTTTAAGAGAGCAAAAGGCGAAAGGACATACCACTGGTTTTGAACATCCTATCATTGAGGAGAGAATCTATCCTGAAAAAATCTTTGAAGGGGCCCAATCAATTATTTCGATTGCTTTGGCTTATCCTAGTAACTTTAGAAAGGAACCAGCTTCTAATAAAGAAGAACGTCGTGGTAGTTTTGCTCGTGCTTCTTGGGGGGAAGACTACCATCATATTTTATCAGAACGTATGCAAAGGGTTATTGATCTTATCCAAGCAGAAATTCCTGATGCTCGTTTTAAACCGATGGTTGATACGGGGGAATTGATTGATGTGGTTGTGGCTGAAAGAGCTGGATTGGGCTTTATAGGTCGTAATGGTTTGCTGGTCACTAAAGAATTTGGCAGTTACGTTTATTTAGGTGAAATTATCACGAACATTCCTTTTATGCCAGATCAAAGGGTTACATATGGTTGTGGCGATTGTTATCGTTGTGTGACAGCCTGTCCTACTCAAGCTCTTTTTGGTGACGGTAAGATGAATGCGCAGAAATGTTTATCCTATCAGACTCAAACCAAAGGACATTTAGCTGAAGACTATCGCCGAAAAATGACTCATGTCATTTATGGCTGTGATATTTGTCAGATTTCATGTCCTTATAACAAGGGCATTGATTTTCATCATCATCCTGAAATGGAGCCTATCCAAGACGAAGTAAAACCAATATTAAAGAATATGTTATCACTTAGCAATAGAGCCTTTAAACGACAATTTGGACATTTAGCGGGGTCTTGGCGAGGCAAGAAGCCCTTGCAAAGAAATGCAATTATCGCTTTGGCTAATTATCGGGACCGAACAGCCTTGCCGCATCTGCTTGAATTAATTGAAAAAGATCCACGACCAGTGATTCGAGCAACTGCTGCCTATGCTGTTAGTGTAATCCAAAGAGATAAAAATCAAGCGATGATTAGTATGATTTATGACCAACTGCAGAAGGAATCTGAACCAGAAAGCATCAAAGAAATGAAAAAAGCTATTGAACGTCTCAAAAATAAAAAAGAGTTAAAGTCTAAAAGGAGTTAAACGATGAAAAACCATATCGTACTTTATGAGCCCCTAATGCCAGCTAATACTGGCAATATTTCGAGAACTTGCGCAGGAACTAATACTAGTTTACATTTGATTGAACCGCTTGGTTTTTCTACTGAGGATAAAATGCTTAAACGAGCAGGGCTAGATTATTGGGAGCATGTCGACATTACTTACCATGACAGTTTACCAGCCTTTATGAAGTTTTTAGGTAATCGTAAATTGTACTTGATTTCTAAATTTGCACCAAGAGTTTATAGCGAAGCTAATTTAGCTGATTCAACGATTGATGAGCAGTTTTTTATCTTTGGTAAGGAAACGACTGGGCTACCTGAAGATTTTATGCAAGCTCATAAAGATCAATCTTTAAGAATCCCGATGAATGATCAGCATATTCGTTCTTTAAATTTATCTAATACGGCTAATATTATTATTTATGAAGCTCTAAGACAACAGAACTATGAAGGATTGGAAGCCATACATCATTATCGTGATACTGAAAAGGCTCAAAGACTTAAATGGTAATAGCTTGACAAATAAAATCTATTTAATATAATAAATTTAATAGTTAGTACGAATAGTATCTGAAATAAGGGTCAAGCAGAAAGTTAGCGGTTGATGAGAGCTAATCACTTATTCAGTGAATCCACGTATTCATTCTGCTTTATGAAAGCTAAGCATAAATAAAGCCGGTCATCGCCGTTATGATACAAGTGTAAGAATTTAAATCAATTCTTAAAAACGGGTGGTACCGCGGAACAAGAGACCTTTTCGTCCCAAATAGACGGAGGTCTCTTTTTTATTACATAAAGGAGGAATTAAGATGTTAGATAGGCGCTATTTGAGAAACCATATGGATGAAGTAGTTGAGCAATTAAGTCATCGCGGAGTAAAAACAGAAATTTTAAATGAATTTAAAGAGTTGGATAAAAAAAGAAGAGCTCTATTAACTCAAGTAGAAGAGAAAAAAGGGGTCCGTAATAAAGTTTCGCAAGAAATTGCCACTATTAAGCGCAATAAAGGAAATGTGGATGAACAGATTCAAGCCATGCAAGTTATAGGGCAAGAAATAGCTGAATTAGATGAGACTTTAAATCAGCTAGACATTGCTTTGGCTCAAATTGAACATGGATTACCTAATTTACCTCATGAATCAGTACCAATAGGTGAAGATGAAGAAGATAATGTTGAAAATCGCCGTTGGGGTCAGATTACAGACTTTGATTTCGAACCTTTAAATCATTGGGATATTGCAGAGAATTTAGGCATTCTTGATTTTGAACGAGCAGGCAAAGTATCAGGTTCACGCTTTGTATTCTATAAGGGGTTAGGCGCAAGGTTGGAGCGCGCTATTTATAACTTTATGTTAGATACTCATACGGCTAGAAATGGTTATACCGAAGTTATACCGCCTTATATAGTTAATGAAAAGTCAATGTTTGGAACAGGACAATATCCTAAATTTAAAGAAGATACTTTTGAGTTGAGTGATGATCGTCAATTTGTCTTAATCCCAACAGCGGAAGTTCCTCTAACCAACTACTATCGAGATGAAGTAATTGCAATGGAAGAGTTACCGGTCAAATTTACCGCCATGTCTCCATCATTTAGATCAGAAGCCGGATCAGCCGGTCGTGATACTAGAGGTCTGATTCGTATGCACCAATTTCATAAGGTTGAAATGGTTAAATTTGCCCATCCAGAAAGTTCTTATGAAGAATTAGAATTTATGGTCAAAGATGCTGAAGGTATCTTACAAGCTTTAAAACTACCTTATCGGGTAATCACCCTTTGTACTGGAGATATGGGCTTTTCAGCCGCTAAAACATATGATATTGAAGTTTGGGTTCCAGCTCAAGATACCTATCGAGAAATATCTTCTTGCTCTAACACAGAAGCTTTCCAAGCGCGACGCGCCATGATTCGTTACCGCAACGCTGAAGGCAAGTTGAATTATGTTCACACCTTGAATGGATCTGGCTTAGCTGTTGGTCGAACAGTTGTAGCCATCCTAGAAAACTACCAGCAAGCGGACGGCAGTGTTAAAATTCCAGAAGTATTGGTACCTTATATGGGTGGAGTGACTGAAATTACCAAAGAGAATGCAATGGGATAATATACAAAGCTTTTCTTAAATTTTTTTAAGGAAAGCTTTTTGTATAAGTATTTAGAGTGTGAAATTTGAATTTTAAAAAAAGATATGCTTTAATTAAAGTAACTTATTAAGAGGAGTGTTACATTTGAACAATTTCTAAGAAAGCAGCATGAGTAGAAGTGACTTCTATTTAGTGTGAACTTTTTTAGAAAGTATCAAATGTTACATAGGGGATACTTCTATTCTATTCTAAGCTGCTAATAATGGATTTTTGGCACAAGAGTAGAAAGGAGTTTTTTTATGTTACAGGTAAATAGTCTAAGCTTATACCATCGTAAGGATTTCGTTAAAATTATTGATGACTTGTCTTTTATTATTCATCCCGGCGAAAAAGTAGCGATTATTGGCGAAGAAGGTAATGGGAAATCGACTATCTTAAAGTGGTTAATGAATGATGAATCACTTAGTAACTATCTAATTATTAAAGGCGAAAAAATTAATTCTTTCAGTCAAATGGCATACCTCCCTCAACAAATGAAGGAGGAAGATCTTAGTTTAAGTATTGAAAAGTTCTTTTTCGCAAAGGTAGATCCCTTTTTAATGGATTATAATAAAATAATCAAATTTGGAATGAAAATAGGTTTTGATTGGGAGCGACTACATTCTGAACAAATAGTGAGATCCCTCTCAGGTGGTGAAAAAATAAAACTATCACTGTTAAGAATAGCAGCTCAGCAAGCGGATTTAGTTCTACTAGATGAACCATCTAATGATTTAGATATTGATTCAATAAGGTATTTAGAAAAATTTATTAGCGAAAGTAAACAAGCAATATTATTTGTTTCACATGATGAATCGCTACTACAATCAACAGCCACTTCGATTATTCATTTAGAGCGATTGTTGCATAGAAAAGACCCATGTCATACAGTTTCGAAATTAGCTTATAAGGACTATCTTCTATATCGTGATAAGAGGATCGCGAGTCAGCAAAAAGACTTTGAGCAAAATGAAAGAATATATGCTAAAAAGTTTGCTCGTCAACAAAGGCTTGAGTCAGCTTTGCATCATCGTTTAAATCATACTAAGGATTCAGCAAGCGGACGACTACTAGCGAAAAAGATGAAGACCGTTAAGTCATTGGGCAAAAGACTTGAACGCGAACATCAACAAGGAAGTCAGCAAGTGATAATTGAAGACCCAATTAAGATATTTTTTAACCACTCCATTCCAATTGCTGATTCGCGCAAGATTATGGAGGTAAGCAATCTTAATTTAAAGGTTGAAGGTCGTTTACTAGCACCAAACATTAATCTAACGGTTCAAGGACAGGATAAAATAGGAATTGTGGGAGCCAATGGGGTGGGCAAATCAACGCTTTTAAAGCATATGTGGCTTTTATTCAATCAAGATGGTGATAGAGAAGGAATTATACCTGCCTATATGCCTCAAAATCATAGTGAATTCGTTGATACGAATTTGACACCGATTCAATTACTTGCTAAGGAAGGAAGCAGCGAAGAATTAACACAAATAATGACTTTTTTGGCCAGTATGAATTTTCTTCCTGAGGAAATGTCTCACCCTATCAATGAATTATCAGGAGGACAAAAAGCAAAATTATTATTTTTAAAAATGGATTTGATGAGAGCGAATCTTCTTTTCTTAGATGAGCCGACGCGAAATTTTTCTCCGAATTCACAACCAAAAATACGGAAAGTTTTAAGCGAATTTCCAGGAACTATTATTAGCGTCTCCCATGATCGTTTATATTTAAAAGAGGTATGTCATCAACTGTATCTACTTAAACCAGAGGGTCTTAAACTTATTGATTAAATTCAAACGTTTATGAATTTAGTTAATGAGTAGTTTTAAAGCCGAAGTCCAAGCGTGAGACCGAAAGTCTAGCTTTTGGGCTTCCATTGGCTTTGAGTATGATGGACCAACTTAAAAAAATATTATTTATGCGAATCAAAAGAAGATAAAAACAATCATAAAATTGAAATAAAAATAAGTCCTTATACGTAAACAAGTTAGAAGTATATATTTTGTATCTTAAAGCCTGATCTGGCTGAGCCCGATTTGCTTATCGCCAATCACTTCAAGCTGCTTAGAAAACAATAAAATAAGAAAGACAAGCACATATAACATGTACGCATCTTTCTGGTCCAACTTCTTGGGGTCACTATAGGGTCAACTCTTATTTCTTTTAGATTACTTAAATAAATAATACAAAATGACAACGGCACCCAAAATAATACGGTAGTAACCGAAAGGTTTAAAGTCATTCGTTTTGATGAATTTAAGAAGTGAACGGATGACGATTAAGGAAACAAGAAAGGCAACAAACATACCTACCAAGAGGTAAACAAGTTCAGCACTAGTAAAAGCAAAGCCAAAGTCTTTTAACTTAACTAAAGAAGCTCCGAACATAACAGGTATTGACATAAAGAAAGAAAACTCTGTCGCAACTGTTCTTTCCATTCCTAATAAAAGTCCACCGAGGATGGTTGACCCCGACCGTGAAGTACCTGGAATTAAAGACAAGGCCTGAAATAGACCGGTTTTAAAAGCCGTAGGGAAAGAAATCTTTTTAAGAGTATTAACTTGTTTAGCATGACGAGCTGGCTTTTTATTTTCAATCCACAAGAAAGCAAAACCATAAATGATTAAGGCAGCAGCGACCACATAAGGAGTATTAAAATACTCTTCCATGTAATCATTGATCAATAGGCCCAGAACTCCTGCTGGCAGGGTAGCAAAAGCAACTTTAAACCAAATTACCCAGATATTTTTTCTTTCTTGGCTAGACTTTTTAAAATCCAAAGGGTTAAGTTTATTAAAATAAAGGACGACTACAGCTAAAATTGAACCAAATTGTACAACAGTTCGAAACATTTCAACAAAATTTGGATTGAGATTTAATTGAATAAATTCCTCAACTAAAATTAAGTGTCCAGTTGAAGAAATGGGTAACCACTCTGTAATTCCTTGAACAATACTTAAGAAGATAATTTTTAATAATTCCATCCATTCTAGGTTTTGCACTATATATCACCTCGTGATCTTTTTCTCGCTTATTATAGCTAACAATTAAACAAATGTCACTATGTGGTCAATTCTTAAAATAGGAGTCTGTGAAGAAATATGATAAAATGAAGTCAAGAGGAGGAATAAAATGTTTGGGTTATTTAAGAAAAAAGCTAAAAAAATCAGCCTACATGCTGTCTGTGATGGTCAAATAATTCCTTTAGAAGAAGTCAACGATCAAGTTTTTTCTCAGAAAATGATGGGAGATGGCTACGCTATTCAACCGAGTCAATCAACCATCTACTCACCAGTTCAGGGTAAATTAATGAATGTTTTTCCGACTAAACATGCGATGGGAATACAAATAGAAAATTTAGAATTACTACTTCATATGGGATTAGATACGGTGGAATTAGAAGGTAAGCCTTTTAATACTTTGGTTAATGAAGGGGATAACTTAACACCAACCACTGCTGTTTCAGAAGTTGATTATCAAGAAATTGAAGCAGCAGGTAAGGATAATGTGATGTTAGTTATCTTTGTTAATGGTTCAGAGGTCATCGATGAGTTTAAGATTACTGCTAGCGGTTCAGTTACTAAAGGACAAGAAATTGGGTATGTGACATTAAGGTAAAAGGTTATCAAAAAAATGATTAGCAAATTCTATTGAATCTGCTAATCATTTTGATTTTTAACTAATCACTAACTTTTTGAATATATTTTTTAATGAAATTTACTTATTATTTAATGCTAATATACAAACGCATTCAGGAGCATAAGCTTTTGTATCGGTTAAAGAAATTGTTCCACTTGCAGAATTTCTCTTAAATAAAGTGAGGTAATCAGAATCTTGATGAGCCACAATCAAATATTTTTCATCATGCGATAAGCAGAAATCTCTTGGAACTTTTCCATATGATGAAATACTCTGTAGAAGGCTTAACTTACCGCTAGTTTTATCCACTCCAAAGAGGGTAATTTGATCTTGATAGCGTGTCGAAACATATAAAAAGTTACCATCTTTTGAAATTCTAATTGCAGCTCCGGTGGCTTCTGGGTGACTATCGGTTGGAATATTATGATAACTTTCAATAATCTCTAAATGGCCATTTTGTTTTAGATGACATAAAATCGTGGTATTATTCAGCTCACCAATAATGTAGATAAATTTCTGATTAGGATGGATTGCTAAATGCCGTGGACCGGTTCCAGCTGGAATATTTAAAGATTGCTCAAGATGGGAGATTGAGCCATTCTCAGCTAAGGAATATACATAAATTTTATCACTACCCAAATCACAAACATAAAGAAACTTATCTTGATTGAAAGTAGAGGTAAAGTGGATACGAGACTGAGTTTGATTAGGATGGACAGATGAACCATCGTGGGTAACAGTCTGTATATGTTTTATTTCATCATCATTTAAGTGATAGATTTCTATAGTGCCTTCATGATAGTTTGATAGGTAGAGGACTTTTTTAGAATCTAAATAGAAAAGATGACATCCTGCTGCTTTGGTGTGATAAAAATAATTTTTTTTAATCCAGGTATCATTATGCTTTTTTTTGTATACTGCCACTCCTGAAAAAGGTTCTTCTTTTTCAATTGTAAATAAATAGCGATTATCTTTTGAGAGGGCAAGATAGGTGGGGTTTTGAATTGTATCGATTAACTCTCTTTCTGTGAAAGTTTCTTTTTGAGAATCAAAAGTGATCGATGTTAATCCTTCATTAACTCGACGGGTATAACCACCTAAAAAATATTTTTCTTTCATAAGATGGACTCCTTTCTTCTTCAAAAGTATTATAGCATAAGGGTAGATTTATATCGTAGTTAAGCCAATCATTTTAATTCTATTTGTGGTATGATTGAGATGAATTCATATAGGATAGGAGGGTATTGATGCGAAAATTAAATCAGTTTTTATTTAAGTCAGAATTCTTGAATGATCGCAATGTTATTCGGCTATTAAAATTTATTTTAATTGTCTTGGCAATCTATGCTTTTACACAAATTTCTTATTTATTTCAACCACTCTTTGATTTCTTGAACTTCTTTGCCTTTCCTTTCATTGGAACGGGCATTATGTACTATCTGTTCTCGCCCTTAGTGGTTAAACTCTCTAGACGCGGTGTAAACCGTCATTTATCAATATGGTTAATTTTTATTGGCCTCTCATTATTAGTAACTTGGGGTGTAGCTACACTCGTGCCGATAGTACAAAGTCAGACGCGCTCATTTATTAATGATTTACCTAAATATGTAGCAGGAATTCAAGATGTTTTTAACAAGCTTCCTTTACTACCTGATTTTAATGAAGTCTTTCCTAATCTGGCTAATCAAGAGGGGAGTGTTGATTTAAACGGACTTATCCAGCAAATTCAACCGCTAATTACATCGACTTTTGGTGGATTAGGTAGCGTGATAGGTACGGTTTCAACGGTTGTAACCGGCTTAGTTACTATTCCTGTCTTACTTTATTATCTTTTATTAGAAGGTTATAAGCTATTCCCTAAAATACTTTATTATATTCCTGATCGCTATAGAGAAACGACTAAGACTATGATTTATCAATCTCACTATCAGATTGGTCAATATATTCGTGGCCAAATTATTGTTGCAATTATTGTGGGCATGATTTTCGCTGCTGGTTTTTCCATTATAGGCCTAGACTATGCGATTACTTTAGGAGTACTTGCTACTTTTCTTAATGTCATTCCCTATATTGGGTCAGTCATTGCCGCTATTCCTGCCATAATTATTGGTTTAATTGCCTCTCCTTTTATGTTAATAAAGGTCTTATTGGTTATAGGGATTGAGGCTTTAGTTGAAGGAAGACTTATTCAACCGCAAATTCTTAGCTCGAATTTAAAAATCCATCCAGTTACAATTTTAATTGTTCTGTTAGGAGCGGGGCGCATATTTGGTGTAACGGGTGTGATTCTAGGTGTTCCTGCTTTTGCAGTACTTAAAGTGATCGTAACAGAACTATATCGTATTTACCGCAAACACTCTAATTTATATGGTGATGATTTAAAGAACCAATCGCTTTCTAAAGAAACTTTAATTGATATGTGTTTGGTTGAAGATGGGCAGGATGGTTTTGCTGCAGAAGATCAAGTTGATAAATTACTAAATTCCAATCAATTATTAAAATAAAATTAGTTCTTGGTTTTCTATGGAAAAATCATGAATTTATCTTTATAATAATTAAGTGTCAAGGTGAGATAGTACGCCAGTCAAGCAAGAGTATCCTTTGGATGCTCTTAATTTTATGTGAAGGATTTGTTAAGATGGGTGTAATTATTAATGGTATCGTAATCGTTATATGTAGTTTAATCGGTATGGGTTTAAAGGCAGGAATCCCTGTAAAAATCCATGAGCGATTGATGCATGGTATTGCTTTATGCGTGCTCGCAATTGGAATTGATGGCACCTTAGCTGGAGAAAATACGATTGTTATGATTTTGTCAATTGTTGTAGGAGCAATGATTGGGGAATCAATTGATATTGATCAAAAGGTAACTTATGGGATTTCATTAATTGAAAAAAAAATATCAAAACCAGGATCTGATAGTCAGTTAGGGCAAGGTTTTATTTCAGCAGCAATGATCTTTTGTATTGGTTCAATGTCTATTTTAGGATCTTTAGAAAGTGGATTAACCGGTGATAATACCACGCTCTATACCAAGTCTATCTTAGATGGCATTACCGCCATTCTATTGAGTTCATCTTTGGGAGCAGGTGTTTTACTATCGGCAATTCCAGTAATAATCATCCAAGGCTTATTAGTAATCTTAGCAGGCTTTTTAGCTCCTATTTTATCAGTAGCAGTGGTAAATGAGATTATTGCAGTAGGGTCACTATTATTGATTGGCTTAGGCATGAATATTTTAAATATTACTGAATTAAAGATTTTAAATTATACACCGGCAATCTTTTTACCCCCTATTTTCTTGACGCTATTATCTTTATTCTAATTAGGAATACTATTCTATGGAGGTATAATAATATGAAGAAAATTGTTGGCATCGTTGGAAATAATTCTACGGAATCTACCAATCGTAAGTTATTACAATTTATTCAAAAACATTTTCAAGATAGAGCGAATATCGAATTACTTGAAGTTCGAGGCCTGCCAATCTTTAATAAACCAGCGGATGGAAAATTACCTGAGGTAATCATTGAAATGGCTGAAAAAATTGAGGCAGCCGATGGAGTGGTTATTGCTACTGCAGAGTACGATCATTCTATTCCAGCCGCTTTGACGAACGCTTTATCTTGGTTATCTTATAATATATTTCCTTTTGTGGATAAACCTTTAATGATTGTGGGAACTTCCTATGGTGTTTTAGGGACTTCTAGAGCCCAACAACACCTGCGTTCAATTATGAATGCACCAGTTATTCGTGCAATGCTTATGCCTGGTTGTGAATTTTTAATGGGGAACTCTTTAGAGGCTTTTGATAAAGAAGGGAATTTAGTTTTCCCAGATAAGGTCAATCAGTTAGAAGCTTATTTTAATGATTTTCTTCAATTTATTGGTGTCACAGAACTATTACAAGAAAGGCATCAAGCAAATGTGGATGAAGCTCGCAAGTTCTATCATCAACAGTTCGAAGCTAAAGAGTAAGGGGGGATAATATGAAATTAGTAGGAATCGTAGGCTCTAATGCAGAATTTTCGTCTAATCGTTTATTATTACAGTATATAAAGCGGCACTTTGCTGAATATTTTGAATTAGAAATTCTTGAAATTAACCAAATTCCGATGTTTGATGCTAGTAATGATCAAACAGATCATCCGGCGATTCAGTTATTAAATAAAAAAATACTTCAAGCGGATGGTATATTAATAGCCACCCCAGAACATATCCATACTGTTCCACCTGCTTTAAAATCTACAATTGAATGGCTATCTTATAAAGTTACACCTTTTATTCATAAGCCTGTGTATGTTATTGGAGCATCCTATTTGGAACAAGGGACCTCGCGTGCTCAATTACATATGGATCAAATTTTGGAGTCTCCTAGAGTGGATGCTTATGTCTTCCCTGGAAATGAATTTTTACTAGGTGGTGCTAAAAATAAATTTGATGCTGAAGGGAACATTACCGACCCTAAAACAGTTGACCATTTAGAAAAATGTATAGCTAAATTTATTCGCTATGTAAAATTAATCAATCAACTGGAAAATATTCCTGAAACTACAATTGACTAGATAAATGCCCCTCGCATTGACTATAAAAAAGCTGTCGATAAAAATCGGCAGCTTTTTCTTAATGACAATATTTTTTGCTTAACTTTTTAGCTTTTTGTGTGTTAGCAAAATGGAGTTTAGCTGTTTGATTGAGACTTTCAATCCCATAGCGGTCGATTAATTTTGATGCATAAAGATCAACATTTCTGCCTGCCCCTGAAGGTAGTTTGCCGCCAAAAGTTTCACCGAGCGAATGAAGTTTTTTAACAAAGGCATCTCTTGCAATAATGGAAGCACAAGCAACGGCCAGATGAATAGATTCGGCCCTTTTAGCAAAATAGACATGGGCGCGATAAACTTCCTTTTCGTTTTTTAAGTGTTGGTAATAATTCTTTTCTGACGTAAATTGATCAATTATTACTCCATCAAGTTGCTTTTTCTGTTCAGGAGATAGTTTTTTATATAGTTCTTTAATAGTAAAGTTATGTAATCTCGCCTTAAGTCCGTTAGCATTATATTTTTTAATCATTTGATTGTATTTTTGTGGATTAGCAATTGTTAAATGATAATCAACTGAGTGTATGAGATTAGCCGCAATGCTTTCGATTTCATGATCAGATAAATTTTTAGAATCTTTTACGCCAAGTTCTTTAATTAATTCTTGTTTTTCAAAAGGAAGATAGACTGCACATACAGTCAAGGGTCCAAAGTAAGATCCGTTTCCCACTTCATCCGACCCAATTAAATTCTTAAATTGAATCCGGTCAGGTAAATGAGTGTTGTTTTCGAGAAAATTCATGTGGATTGATTGAGGCAAGTCTTTAGCCCATATTCGCGCTTCTTCTTCAGCTGCTTTTCCTTGAAAGAGGACTTTGCCAGATTTATAAGCTGTAATGGTTACATAAGCTAATTTAGCTCTAAAGAGGCTATAGGGAACGGGGTCAATTAAGTGTCTTTGGTAATTTTCTTCCATAACTTTAAGAGTTGCTGGGTTTACTTCGAGAGTGACGCTGTTCATTTATATCCCACCTTTTATGAATTGGCTATCATAATTATCAGTTTACCATCTTCTTTAATATTCGTATAGGAAAGGTGCATTATAGAGGGACTTTTGGTAAAATAGTGGGAGAATCAAGCTTAAAGAGGAGATTACATGGAAGAGAAGAACCGTTATAAGGCATTGATTGAAGGCAGAGTCTATACCATTGTGGGTCATCGTTCGAGAGAGCACATGGATGCAGTTGTTCAATTACTGACTCAACAATTACAACAATTAAAAGAACTTGATCCCAATTTGACTCAAGAAGATCGCGCTATTTTGATGGCAATTAATGCTATTTCAGACCAGATTACAAAAGAAGAAAAAATTGCAGCGCTAGAGAAAAGACTAGGCTTAGGCTAATTTTTAAAGAAATAGAATGATTATGAATTTTTTGAACAGGACTAATGAGGAAATCATTAGAGGGGGTACTTTATGTTAAGTGTTATTGTAATTTTAATTTTGGCCTTCGCCTTTTACTCTGGCTATCGGTCAGGAATGATTATGCAGATTGTAAGATTGTTAGGTTATATTATTACCTATATCATTGCTACACAATATTTTGATGTTTTGAGCAAGTGGGTGGAGATGATTATACCATTTCCAGCTGTCCAACCAGATAGTCAACTCGCTCTATATACGGAAGCTCAAACTTTTCTACTCGATCAAACTTTCTATAAATTGATTACTTTTCTAATTATCTGGTTAATCGGCTGGTTGTTAACGAATGTATTATCCATTTTATTTACCAAAGTAACTTATTATAGTGTTTTAAATATTAGTAATCGGTTAATTGGTGGTGTACTCAATTTCGCTGTTGTCTATTTTATCGTATTTATGGTTTTATACTTATTATCGTTAATTCCTATAGAATTTATCCAACAGCAATTTGTTAACAACCCATTGATTTTTAGAATGGTGGATTCCACGCCTATTTTGACCGACTTTGTAGGGAAGTTTGGCTTGGGATCCTAATGATTATTAATAGGAAAGGGGGAATCTTTGATGACTAATAGTAAAACTTTGGAGAAATTAGAGTATCATAAAATTATTCAGCAAGTCTCCCACTTTGCAAATACCGAGATGGCTAAATCTAAGATTCTCAAAATGCAGCCATCCACCGATTTGGAAACAATTCAAAAATGGCAAGAGGAAGTGGAAGAAAATTTAGCAATTCTTCAACAAGGTAAGAACATACCTATTCCTCGCTTAGTAGCGTTAAGTATGGCCTTTAGACGGCTGGAGATTTCAGCTGCTTTAAACCCTAAGGAGTTAGGACAAATTGGCCGCCTATTGACTACTACCAATCAAGTAACACAATTTTTTGCTGATTTAGAAGCTGAAGAAAAAATCTATCCTTCATTGAAGTATTGGGTGGATCAATGCGTGAGTCTTCCACAAGTTATCAAAGAAATACAATCAACGGTAAGTGATGAGGGGGCGGTTTTAAATTCCGCATCCACTCAATTGGCAGCTATTAGAAAAAATCAAAGTCAAACAGAAAATCAAATCCGCAACCAACTGAATCAATTACTAAAAACTAAAGGGAATCAGTTGAGCGATCGCTTAATAACTATCAGGAACGATCGTTATGTTCTACCCGTTAAGGCGGAGTATAAAGGTCAATTTGGTGGTACCATTCATGATCAGTCAGCAACTGGTCAGACAGTCTTTATGGAACCGAAGGTTGTTGTGGAGTTAAATAATCGCTTAGCCCAATTGGAGATAGATGAGCGTACCGAAATTGAAAGAATTCTTCTTGAAATATCTTTAATGATTGCGCCTTATGTTGAAGAAATTAAACATAATCAATCCATGATTGCCCAATTAGATTTTATTCAATCTAAAGCTGAGTATGCTAAAGCGATTAAGGCGACAAAGCCTGTTTTTTCAATTGATAACCAAGTAGCTCTATGGCAAGCCAGACATCCTTTAATTGATTCGGACGATATTGTAGCAAATGATATATTAATTGGTGAAAACTATCATATTCTCTTAATCACAGGTCCTAACACCGGTGGTAAGACGATTATTTTAAAAACGATTGGTCTCATTCAATTAATGGGACAATCAGGACTTCATGTTCCTTGCGATTCTGGTTCTCAATTAGGCGTTTTCCAATCGATTTATGCTGATATTGGAGATGAGCAGTCCATTGAGCAGTCTCTTTCTACCTTCTCCAGTCATATGACGAATATTGTGAATATAGTCGAAGAAGCAGACTATCAATCCCTCGTTTTATTTGATGAACTCGGTTCTGGAACTGATCCGCAAGAAGGTGCAGCCTTAGCTATTTCTATTTTAGATTATTTAAGGAAAGTAGGGGCTACTGTTTTAGCAACAACTCATTATCCGGAATTAAAAGTTTATGCCCATGAACGAGCAAAAACAATTAATGCCTCTATGGAATTTGATGTTCAGACCTTATCGCCAACTTATCGCTTAATGATAGGTGTACCTGGTCGGTCCAATGCTATTGAAATCTCAAGAAGATTAGGCTTGAGACAAGATGTATTAGAGGGGGCTCAAGAAGGAATTTCACAAGATAGTCAATCTTTGAACGAAATGGTTGCTAAATTAGAGCGTGAAAGAAGAGAAAGTGAGCTAAAAAATAAAGAAGCTCAAGCTTTCTTAGAAAAAGCAGAACTCTTATGGCAAGATTTACGAACTGAATATGACCGCTATCTTGAGCAAAAGCATGACTTAGTTGAAAAAGCTAAGCGTCAGACTAATGAGAAAGTGGAACAAGCTCAAAAAGAGGCCGAAGAATTGCTGCAAGAAATTCGAGACTTACAGTTAGTCCAAGGACAAAATCAAACCATTAAAGAACATGTTTTAATCGACAAGAAAAAGGCTTTTGATCAATTAAAACAACCAGAAAACTTGAAAAAGAATAAAGTCTTAAAACGGGTTAAAAAGTCTAAAAAGATTCAGGTGGGCGATGATGTCGAGGTCTTATCCTATGGACAAAGAGGAACTGTGCTTGAACAAGTTGAAAAAAATGAGTATGTTGTTCAAATGGGCATTATTAAGATGAAGATTGCGGCTGACGAGCTAAAACCGATTGGTAAGGTTGAGCCTAAGCAGAAGGTTAATGTACAAAGGCAAGCTGGATCTAAGGTAAAAACGACTTTAGATATACGTGGTTTGAGGTACGAAGAAGCGATGAGTAAGTTGAAACAGTATTTAGACCAAGCTCTTCTATCCAACCATTCACTGGTCACCATTATCCATGGTAAGGGTACAGGAGCATTGAGACAGGGTGTCAAAGATCAATTAAGCAATCATCCTCATGTCGATCACTTCGAATACTCCCCACCAAACGCTGGAGGAGATGGTTCAACAAGGGTTTACTTCGATTAGTTAGTAAGCATATAAATAGTCAAAGACCTTTTTGATGTGCTAAGATACATCTATCAACGTGATTAGTGAAAGGGGCTTTAAGATGGTTAAGGCAATTACAGATTCAGAATTTCAAACGAAAACAGCACAAGGAGTAAGCATTGTAGATTTTTGGGCACCATGGTGTGGACCGTGTCGCATGCAATCTCCAATTATTGATGAATTATCAGAAGAGATGGAAGGACAAGTAAATTTCTTCAAGATGAATGTCGATGAAGAAACTAAAATAGCCGGTGAATTCGGTATTATGTCCATTCCAACCATGGTTATAAAAAAAGATGGACAGGTTGTAGAAAAACTTGTCGGTTTTCATGATAAAGATCGTTTGACTGAGGTGCTTAAAAAGCATATTTAGAATAACTAAGAAAAGGGCCCAACTTCAGAAGCTGGGCCCTTTAAATTTTAAGATATAATCATATAATTTATTTGTGATGAAAAGAGCATGTGGTATAATAAAAAAACAAAGGAGGGATTTATTAATGAAAATTGGAGTACCTAGAGAATTGAAAGCAAATGAAGATCGTGTAGGACTCACCCCTAATAATATTAAAGAACTTGTTTCAGCTGGAAATGAGATAATTGTTGAAAAAGAGGCTGGATTGGGTTCAGGGTTTACTGATCATGAATATATTGATGCTGGAGCAAGTATCGTTGAAACAGCTGCAGAAGTTTGGAAAGCAGAAATGGTTATTAAAGTGAAAGAGCCAGTTAAAGAGGAATATGACTATTTTTATGAAGGACTCATTCTATTTACCTATTTACATCTTGCTCCTGAACTAGAATTAACACAAGCCTTGCTCGATAAGGGTGTGATTGGAGTAGCCTATGAAACGGTTGCCGATAAGGGGACACTTCCTTTATTAACACCCATGTCTGAAGTAGCCGGTCGAATGGCTGTTCAAATCGGAGCGCGTTTATTAGAAAAGAACCACGGTGGTCCAGGTATTTTATTTGGTGGTGTACCAGGTGTTCGTCGTGCCAATGTGACAGTGATTGGTGGAGGGGTTGTCGGTTTTAATACCGCTAAATTGGCTTACGGTTTAGGTGCTAATGTGACAATTCTTGATATTAATCCACAACGTTTGGCTGAGATTGAAAATATTCTTGGTAATGGTGTACAGACATTGATGTCGAATGAAACAAACATTCATAAAGCTGTGATCGATTCAGACGTAGTTGTCGGATCAGTTTTAATAGCTGGACGCCGTGCACCAGTTCTTGTTAAAGAAGAAACTATTCAAGAAATGAGACCAGGTTCCGTTTTAATTGATATTGCAGTTGACCAAGGTGGAAACTTTGAGACAACTAAACCAACTACTCATAAGGAACCGATTTTCCTTAAACATGATATTATTCATTATGCAGTGGCTAATATTCCAGGAGCTGTCCCAAGAACTTCCACCATTGCTTTGACCAATGCTACTTTACAATATGCTAAAGAAATTGCTAGGGCAGGCATTAAAGAAGCTGCCAAGCAAAATGATGCGATTTTATTAGGTATCAATACTTATCTTGGACATCTAACATCCATTGCCGTGGCTGAATCGCAAGACAGAGAGTTTTTTGATATTGAAACAGTTTTATAAACAAGATAAACCACTCACCCTAGCAGAGACAATGTCTCTGCTATTTTTTTAGTATGAATTATCTTTATTTATTTGCTTAAAAGAGGTACTATGATTATATAAATGTAGGGGGTTCTTATGTTTTCACTTAATCGCAATAATTATTCAAATACTATTTTAGTTGTTAATGATATTCCTGGTGCCGGAAGAGTAGCGGGTTCAATTAATTTGCCAGTTTTAGCTGCTGCCCAATTAGAAGCTACTATTTTGCCAACTTTAATCCTTTCTTCGCATGCTGGAGAAAAAGGGGATTTAGTTCGTTATTCCATGGGAAATGCTTATCAAGAAATGCTGCACCATTGGCAGCAAGTTGACTATCATTTTGATGCAATTTTAACGGGTTATTTTGCTGATACTCAGCAGATAGATGATTTGAAAACCTATCTTTTAAAAGAAAAAGAAATCAATCCAAACATTGCATTATATATGGATCCGATTATGGGGGACCATGGTCAGTTCTATGCTGGTTTTGATCAAGACGTCGCTCATCATTTGCGTGAATTAATACCGTATGCAGAATTAGTCATGCCCAATCTAACAGAAGCTTGTTTGATTTTAGGACGAGACTACAAAGAGGACTTCAGATTAAATGAGATTGCTGATATCGCCGATGAATTATTAACTTTAGGTTGTAAAAATGTCATTATTACAGGAGCTAAAGATGATCGAAGTGATAATAATCGCTTAGGTTTCTACTATGCCAGCCAATCGGGTGAAAAAGGACTTGTAGTTCACGAGTATTTTGATGGTTACATATTTGGAACTGGAGACACTGTTGCTTCAATCATTACTGCCAGTCGAATCGCTGGTGACAGCTTGAAAGACTCTGTTAGATTGACAGCAGATATTATTGAGAAAATGATTCCTTTTTCTATTAGTCAAAATGAAAGTAATGTGGGTCCTATTCATTTTGAGCCTTTTATAAAAGAAATTTCTACATATTTCAGTCAGAAAAAAGAAAGTGGGTTTTAAATTGATTATTAAAGATGTGACACCTGAAAAAACGATTAATAAAAAAGCCAACAAGCGTTCATTTAATCCAAACTATTTGTATGTATTATTAGCATTGGCTATCTTTGTTTATTATTATCTCACACTACCACCTATCCATTACGCTTCTTATCAAAGCTGGTTTTTTCTTCTATTAATTGTGGCCGGTGTTTTTGCCATCGAATTGATTAAAGATTCCAATCAGTGGTTCAAGCAGATCAAGAATAATCCTAATCAAGTTACTGAGATTAAATTCGGCAAATTGCCAAAGAAATACCGCTTGTTCTATTGGCCGGTTGTTATTGTCTTATTAGTAGGATTAATTGGGAAGTTTGTTTTTTCTCCTTTCTTTATGGCAAAAGATTATGGTCAAATGATCTCACCAGTCAATAAAGATTTCGAGACCACTTTTCCTGAAGTTAATATTGATAATGTGCCATTAGTGGATCGAGATACAGCAGTGCGCCTTGGAGATCGCTATTTAGGAGCTTTAACTGAGCTTGTTTCTCAATTTGAAGTATCGGATGAATATACCCAAATCAATATTGAAGCAGAACCCTACCGGGTAACTCCCTTGAAGTATGCAGGACTGTTTAAGTGGTTAAACAACTTTTCAGAAGGAATCCCACATTATCTTCAAGTTGATAATGTTACTGGAAAAGTGGAAGTAAAAACACCTGAAAAACCGATTAGATATTCTTATTCAGATCATTTCGGTCGGAATATTTCTAGACATTTAAGATTCAATTATCCATTCAGTATTTTTGAAAGCCCTGACTTTGAAATCGATGATGAGGGCAATCCTTATTATATAGCTACTAGCTATGGACGAAATTTCTTTCTTAATGAGCCAGAACCTAATGGATTAATTATTGTTAATGCGATGACAGGAGAACACCAAAAATACTCCATGGATGAGATCCCATCTTGGGTAGACCGCGTTTATTCTGCTGACTTAATCATGCACCAGTTAGACCAAAACGGTAAATATAAAAATGGTTTTTGGAACTCAGTTTTTGCCAAAGAAGGCGTAACAGAAACCTCCAAAGGTTATAATTATCTACCAATGAATGATGATATTTACCTCTATACTGGTATCACTTCTGTTGTATCAGATGAATCAAACATTGGCTTTGTATTAGTTAATCTAAGAACCAAAGAAGCTACTATGTACAATTTATCTGCTGCCGAAGAGTTCTCTGCTATGGCTTCAGCTGAAGGGTCTGTTCAAGAAAAAGGATATATTGCAACATTCCCTCTCTTGATTAACTTACAAGGCAATCCTATGTATATTTTAACTTTAAAAGACTCTTCCGGTCTTATTAAAAATTATAGCTTAGTAGATGTTCAAGATTATCAGAAAGTCTACATTGCTAGCAATATGACTCAGCTTATCCAAAAGTATGGGGAAGATAATCCTGTGGTTTTAGAGGCAATCAATGAGGACACATTAGAAAAAGTAACCGGAAAAGTTGAAAAAATCCAAGCTGTTATAAAAGAGGGGGAAACTTTCTATTATTTCATGTTAGATGGTAATGTTTATCAAGTGCCTGCAAAATTGAATGATTACCTACCATTTGTAGAAGAAGGACAAACAATCACGCTTAAATTAGATGATCGATCAAACATTCATTTAGTCGATTTGACGGAAATATTTGGCGACAAAGCGGCTCAAGAAGAAGTGATTCCAACCAGTGAAGATACTGATCCGCTGCTAGACAATGTGGAATAATCATAAAAAGTTAAGAGGAGGATATAATGTTAGAAGTAAAAAACCTATCCAAGAAATTTGGTAGTTTTCAAGCTGTAAAGAATGTTTCTTTTGACATTGAATCGGGAACGATTATGGGATTTATTGGTCCAAATGGATCAGGGAAAACAACTGTTTTTCGAATGATTTTAGATTTCTTAAATCCTGAACCTGGGGGACTAGTTACTTGGAATCAAAAGCCGATTAATAATCAATTATATGATTTAGTTGGTTACTTACCAGAAGAACGTGGTCTTTATGAAAAGATGACTATTGAAGAACAAATTGTCTATTTCGCTAGCCTTAGAGGAATGAAATACCTTGATATTATCACTCAAATAGATGAATGGATGGATAAATTTGCCGTAAAAGGTAAACGAAAAGATAAGATTAATACGCTTTCTAAAGGAAACCAGCAAAAAATACAATTGATTGCTACATTAATCCATCGACCTAAATTAGTTATTTTAGATGAGCCATTCTCTGGCCTAGATCCAGTCAATGCTGACCTTTTAAAACAAGGCATCTTAGAATTAAAAGAAGGTGGATCGAGCATTATCTTTTCTAGTCATAATATGGAAAATGTGTCACAAATATGTGATAAGTTAGCCATGATTCTTGATGGTGAGCAAGTTCTTTACGGTTCGATTAATGAAGTTAGAGAACAGTTTGGACGTATTCGCATTTATATTGAAAGTAAAAAGTGGAATGAAGCTAGCCTGCTAGAAATTGAAGGGGTAGATTCGGTAGTTCGTACCAGCCCTGATCATTACACCTTAAATCTTAGCGATGAATCATTTGGTCCTAGCATCTTCCAAACAATCACTCAAGGACAATTTATCCCAATGTTCTCTCAACAACCACCGACCTTAGAGGAAATATTTAAGTTGAAAGTAGGTGACCGAATTCATGAATAAAATGTGGCTTGTAGCAAAAGAGGTTTATCGGAAAAATGTGAAGTCTTGGGCTTTTTTCTGGATGATAGCAGGCCCCATTATTATGGGGTTGGTTATTTTAGCAATCGGTTATTTTATTTATCTTGACCAATCCAGCTCTTCAGTCGGCAATGTTGGAATTGTATCTGAAAATGCAGAGATTAATCAATTGATTGCTGCAATAGAAGATGAAAATGACTACCAATTTGACTTAAATGAAAAGCAAGCTGAAGAAGCCTTATTTGCAGAAGAAATTGATGGTTATTTAGTTGTTGAAGGCGAAAATGTAGATCTTAATGCTAAGTTCTATCGCCATAATTCAGGCAAGAATATTGCCACTTATAATATCGAAGAAGTACTTTCAGAATATCGCATTCAAAAACAAGCAGAAGCATTTAATTTAAAACAAGAAGAAGTGAATCAATTAAAAGATAGTGCTGTTGACATTGAAACTATTCGCATCCAACCAGACGATGATGGCGCTGTTACAGAGGTTTCAGAAAATGATCCAGTAACTGCCGCTAAAATTGGAGTGGCTTATGTAGTGTGTTTTGTGGTTTTAATGTTTATTATGAGTTACGTATCCATAGTCTCTCAAGAAATTGCGGCAGAGAAGGGCTCTAAAATCATGGAAATTATTCTTTCCAGTATCACCGCTACCCAGCATTTTTTAGGTAAGCTGATTGGAGTGGGCTTGGTAATTCTTACTCAATTAGTCATATATGGTATACTAGGAGTTATTATTTCCTATGTATCCGGCTTAGTATTAGCCCAATTTTTTGTAAACTCATCTGAAAATATGGAAAATATTCAAGCTGGCACACAAGCCATGAGCGAAAGTTTTGATCCGGCCATAATCAGCGATTATATTTCACAAGCTAGACCGGTGATATTATATGGAATATTGTTTGCTGTTATAGGAATGGCAATTTATTCAATACTTGCAGCTTTCTTAGGTTCATTAGTTTCTAAAACTGAAGACGTCAATAAAATGATCACCCCAATCACCTTATTAGCAGTAGCAGGCTTTTATATTGCCTTATACGGTATGCAGTCACCTAACTCAGCCATTGTTCGTTTAGGCTCTTATTTCCCATTATTTACGCCTTTTATTATGCCTTTCCGTTTGGCTAATGACACAGTTGCCACTAGTGAAATATGGTTATCGGTATTAGTTGCGATTGTTTTCTTAGCCTTATCGATTTGGTTATCGGTTGTGTTCTATAAATCAAATGTTCTAGTTTATAGTGAAAAAGGATTAATTGGTAGTTTTAAAAAGTCCTTTGCTATATGGAAAAACGAGAAAAAAGTTAATTAATTTTAAAACAAGGCCTTGCAAACAACTTCAGTAGGTTGTTAATTAAGGGCCTTGTTTTTTAGTAAATAACAAGATGACTTCCATTCTTTTTTTGCATAGATATGTTAAAATAATAATTGTGAAGTGAGGAGAATTTTATGAAAGACTTACCCATCGGTTTTATTGATTCTGGATTCGGCGGATTAACAGTTGTTAAACAGAGTTTAAAACAACTTCCTAATGAATCCGTTCTTTTTATTGGTGATAATGCTCGTTGTCCATATGGTCCGCGTCCGTTAAATGAAGTTAAGAAGTATATTTGGCAACTCAGCAATTTCTTGCGTGAAAAAGGCATTAAAATGCTTGTGATTGCTTGTAATACTGGGACTGCTGCAGCTTTAGAAGATTTGAAGCGAACTTTACCCATACCTGTTGTTGGCGTAATTGAACCCGGTAGTCGAGCTGCCATTATCCAAACTAATAATAAAAAAATCGGTGTGATTGGAACAATCGGAACTATTCAGAGTAAAATTTATGAAAAAACGATTATCAATAAAAAAAATGATGTGGTCGTAGAAGGACTTGCATGTCCGTCTTTTGTTGAAATGGTAGAGACTGGCCAAATTTATAGTAGCCAAGCTAAAGAAAAAGTGTCGCAAGAACTTTCCCCGCTATTAAAAAAAGAAATTGACACATTAGTACTTGGTTGTACCCACTATCCAATCATGCGCGGTTTAATTCAAGAAGTAGTTGGTCCTAAGGTTCATCTGATTGATTCAGGAGTTGAAACAATTAATGATGTTAGTATGCTGTTGGATTATTTTAACTTAAGTCGAACAGCAAATGATGCCTTACAACAATCTCCTACACAAACTTTCTATACAACAGGAGACATCGAACACTTTGATCGAATGGCTAGCGACTGGCTAGCTCGAAAAGATCTTGATGTCAGAAAATGTGAAATTAAAGGAGAAGTAATTTATGAAACTGATTATAGCTAGTCATAATCCAGGAAAAATAGCAGAGTTTAAAGCTCTTTTTGAAGCTTTTGATTTACAAGTTCAATCTTTGCTTGATTATCCTGAAATTCCAGAAGTAGAAGAAACAGGTACAACATTTGAGGAGAATGCACGTTTAAAAGCAGAAACAATCGCTAAGGAAATGAACTGCTTAGCCCTATCAGATGATTCAGGCTTATGTGTTCCAGCACTGAATAATGAGCCGGGTGTCTATTCGGCTCGCTATGCTGGAGAAGAAAAAAATGACGAAAGAAACCGTTTGAAACTTTTAGAAAATTTGAAAGAATTTAACGGTGATCAACGAAAAGCCTATTTCACAACCGTTATCGTATTAGCAGATCCACAAAAAGATTCATTAGTTGTTGAAGGTAATGTAGAAGGAATCATTACCAAAGAGCCTATCGGTGAGGGTGGCTTTGGTTATGATTCACTATTTTACTATCCTCAAGATCAACAAACCTTTGCTCAAATCTCTGCGGAACGTAAGAACCAAATTTCTCACAGAGGCCAAGCAGTGGAGAAGTTAAAAGAAAAACTAAATGATTGGTTGGAGGGATAGAGATGAAATTGTTAGTATTAAGTGACAATCATGGAAATTACTCTATTGTAAAAAACATTATTCAGCAGTTTAGGGATAAAGTAGATTATATTATTCATTGTGGTGATTCAGAATTTTCATTTGATGATCCTATTTGGCAGGCTGTCGATGTTAAAGTAGCAGGAAATATGGATTTTTCTCCAGGCTATCCATCTAGCGAAATTTTATCGACCCCTAAGGGAAAAATTTTGATTACTCATGGCCATTTGTATCAAGTAAATCAAGGAAACATTAATCTTTTAGAATTAGCTTTACAAAAGAATGCCAAATATGTTTTCCACGGCCATACACATCGCCTATATGCTGAAATGAAGCGAGGAATCTTATTTATGAACCCTGGTTCCATTGCAAAAGCAAGGGGCGAAATTCAAGAAAAAACATTTTCTATAGTTGAAATTTCCGATGACTTTATTAAGGTTGATTATTATAATTCACATGCAATACAGTTAGAAGATTTGTCTTATTATTTTAAACTAGATGGAGCTGATTGATCTTGATAGATCCTAACTTATCAAAAAATATTGTTGAAAATCTAAAAGAAGTTATTATCCCGGCTGATAATGTAGTCTATCTTTATGACTTTAATTCATTAATTCACGGCTTATTAGTCCTTAATCAAGTCGACTATTCAATGATTCCTGTGGTCAATCAAAATGGTCAAATAGTGGGCTTAGTAAGTATTAACATGATTGTTAAAGAAGCTATTACTTTAGAAGACATAGACTTTGACAACCTTAATTATAAATTAATTAAGCATTTAGACTTAAGGAAACCAGAATTTATAACAATGAACGAAAAGCTCGAATCAATTTTGCATAAACTGGTAGATAATAATTTTTTATGTGTGGTTGAAAACCATATAGAAAAGAAATTCATTGGTATTATTACTCGAAATATGATTTTAAAACGAATAAATGCTTTCTTGCATCGTACAAGTTTAAAAGAGTTAAGGGTTTCAAACTTCCAACAAGGGCGTGAGAAAAAATTAATAAATAAATAGCTCATTTCTAAGCCCTTATCTTTGAGTTAAATGCGCTTTCATGATATATTTAAGCTAGTAACTTAGCAAAGGAGGATTAGATATGACAATTGGTCAAATTGCAGCCATGATTGCAGCTTTAGCCTTTGCAATTCTCGTTGTATTCTTATCGATGACCTTGATGAAAATTGGTGAAATTCTGACAAATCTGAAGGAAACGGTGAGCAAATTAAATAATACCATTGATGTGGTGACTAAAGATGTTGACCATCTATCAATTGAGGTAGAAGGTTTACTGAACAAGTCAAATACACTTGTAGATGATTTAAATGCTAAATTAGGAAAAACCGATCCGTTATTTACTGCTATCGGTGATGTCGGAACATCTGTTTCAGAATTAAATGACTCGACTAAAGAAATGACATCGAACTTTGTTTCAAATATGCTTAAGAAAAACAAGAAAAAATCACCAATTGATTCAATTCAAAAAGCATCGCGAATGGTAAATCGTTTCAAAGTGAAGCCACAAGCCAAAAATTCAGAGATTTTGGCTAAGGATCCAGCTAAACAGGAAAAGAGAAGCTTAGATTCCTTTATTCAAGGAAAACCTTCTAAAACAGCTGGTGAGATTTCAATTAATTTAAAGGAGGCAAAATAATATGAAAAATAATGATGGATTTTTAGCGGGAGCTTTATTAGGCGCTCTTATTGGAGGGGCAGCTGCTCTTTTATATGCTCCTAAATCAGGTAGAGAGTTACGTGAAGATTTAAATGAAGAATTAGATTATTGGATTGATCGTGCTAATGATTATACAGACTATGCCGTGGAAAGAGGTGTAGAGATGTATGACGCAGCTTCTGATGCGAGTGAAGATTTCCGTGTAAATCTTAAAACTTCAGCTGATCATATTAAACGTTCTGCTGAAGAATTAAAGAAAGAAGCAAGCAAAGAATGGGATCATGTAAAAGAAGACCTCAGTCAATCTAAAGACATCTTGAGTGCCAAAATTGAAGATATTGAAGTTGATACAAAAGAAGAACTAAAAGATGTGAAAAAAGAAGTCGAGAAGCAAACAGATGAACTACTAAAATAAATTTAGAGGCTGGACAAAAGGCCTCTTCACCCGCTACATAAAACGCAGCGAGCTTAGAATGGAAAGGTGTTTTTCGTTCTAAGCTCGCTGCTTTGCATATTTGCTTGATTATTGGCCATTAATACCAGTCTTACAATAGTCTTCACCTTATCTCTAAGGCGAAAAAGGAGCTTAAATTTGTCTTTACATGATCGAATACAGACTCTACAGCAATTCTTCGTTGACTGTAGAGTGTCTTTCCTTCGTCAGATAAGAGCTTGGCTCGTTCGTTAAACTTGAGTGATTCATAAGACGGTTTGTAGTAGAATGCTTTTTGAGGTGCCGTGTCTGTTTCCTTCGGTCGGTAAACATCGCTCGTACTTTCATAATCATTGCGTATTTTAAAAATCTTGAATGCTATTAATAATAACTACTTCCTTTAAGCAGTATGATGGTCTGTCATTGCGCTCGATTCGGCGATTCCCATAAATTAAAAGCTCCGATGATGTTTCTTCGTTTCTTCTTTCTCGAATAGATTATATTTGATAAGGTGCTTATTCCCATGGTAGGTTAATTAAGTTAAATTTTCATCACTGCCATATTTGGTGTCACTGACCATCCAAAAAGTTGAAGGATAAACTGCTCTACAAATGAAATCAGTGTTAACCTATCTTTTGGTTTGGAGAAGACAGCAAACACCCTCTAATGAGCGAGTTCATTATTTATGAAAAAACTGTGAAAACTTGAGAATAAAGCTAGAAAACGCTTGCACTATCTGTCTGCTTATGTTAAATTCAAAGAGTAAATTAAAAATTTGAAAGAAGGGTAGGCATGGAAAAGCAAACAATTACAATATATGATGTAGCTCGTGAAGCTGGCGTATCAATGGCCACCGTATCTCGAGTTGTAAATGGTAATCCAAATGTAAAGCCAAGTACTAGAAAAAAAGTCTCAGAAGTTATAGAACGTTTAGATTATAGACCTAATGCTGTAGCAAGAGGACTAGCCAGTAAAAAAACAACCACAGTTGGCGTTATTATTCCTAACATTACTAATATCTTCTTTTCGGCATTGGCACGCGGAATTGATGATATAGCAGCTATGTACAAATATGACATTATTTTAGCAAATGCCGACGAAAGTGTCGACAAAGAAATTAATGTTTTTAATAATTTATTAGCTAAACAAGTAGATGGTATTATCTATATGGGTTATAATGTCGGCGAAGAACTTAAGTCATTAATTAAAACTTCAAGAACACCTGTAGTTATTGCGGGTATGATTAGTGAAGATCCTGATCTCTATACAGTATCAATTGATATTCGATTAGCAATAGAAGAAATGACAGATTTCTTACTTCAAAAGGGTAACAGACCAGCTATTATCACCGATTCAGAAAAGTATTATGTCAATCGAGTGCATCGGATTCCTGGTTATAAATCAGCATTGGCTAAGCATAATATAGCGGTAGATGAAGATTTGATTATCCAAAGTGACTTTACTGATGATGAAGGAGATATAATTGTAGATCAATTATTAGCTGCTAAAGCTACCGGAGTTATCGCTACTAAAGATTTCTTAGCAGTAGCCATTTTAAATGCCCTAACTGATCGAAATATTAAAGTACCTGAAGACTTTCAAGTACTTACTAGTAAAAACTCAGTCCTTACAAAATATTCGCGTCCTCAACTATCATCTTTACAATATCCTTTATATGATGTTGGAGCGGTAGCAATGCGCTTGCTAACGAAAATTATGAATGATGAGGGTATCGAGCAGCGTCAAATCATTCTTCCCCATAAATTAGTACACCGTGGTTCAACACTGAGTGAATAAAAACATTAAAAAGCTATGAGATTTTAACTCATAGCTTTTTATTATAGAGCCTTTATTTTGCAAAATTATTCATAATATACTTCTTCAGTAACAGTCTCGCTATTTTCTGGTTGCGCCGGTATTAGATTACCATTTTCATCTGTGCTTTCAGAACGAGACTCATCATCCTCATCCGTTGTTTCTTCAGCAGAGGTCGTTGATGTTGTCTTTTCCTCAATAGATTCCATATAAGCATTCCAAAAACGTGCAGTATCTTGATCACTAGCGTTAAACATGAAGTTATAAGAGAGTGGAGCAGCAGGATTTGAATTTTTAAACAAATCTTGTTTAATAGGGCCATTTAGACTAGCAATTCGGTTATTATAGGTAATGTTTCCAGGTAAAGTTCCTGTCATTGCTACAATATTTTGGCTAACAACAGAAGCGGGTTGTGCAAAGACTTCATTAGATCCAAAAATATCAGGTCGAACTCTGAATAAGGCGTTGGCGATATTAGCCCAGTATATTTGTGAACGAACCGATTCATTGCCAAGTCCATCATCTGGGTTAACAAAGTATTCATAATATTGTGAATCATAGCCAGCCCATGTACCAATGGTAACAGAAGGAGTAGAGGCAATAAACCATAGATCTTTAGCATTCTCACTAGTTCCGGATTTGGCAATCCAGTCTCCTGGAACTTGCAGATTAGCTTTGGCATATTGTCCTGAACCGAATTCGGTTGTATCCCTTAAAATATCTACCATTAAGTAGTTTGTATCCTCACTAAATACTTTTTGTGGCTCTACTTCTTGTTCAAATACAGTATTTCCAAATGAATCGACAATCTTACTGATAATATGCCCTTGAATATAATAACCATTATTGGCAAAAGTTGAAAAAGCAGATGTTTGTTCAAAAACAGTCGGTCCGGTATTCACTCCACCAATGGAAAAGGCTAGGTTGTATGTTTCTTCTTGATCATATGCAAAGCCATCTTTAAAGCCCATGAGTTCAAGATAATCATAGACTGGTACGTTTTGCTGTATAAGCCCTTGATAAATTCGAATAGTTGGTAAATTCAGTGACTTAGCTAATGATTCTCTGACAGAGATAAACTTATTAGAAATTGATTCGCCGTAGTTGGTCGGTTTCCACTCAGTTCCATCGGGATAAGTTTCTACAAATGGTGTATCGGGTACAATTGTGGCAGGAGCAATAAGATTATTCTCAATTGCTGGTGCATAGACTGCAAGTGGTTTGATGGTTGAACCAGGAGAGCGGCGAGTGGCAAAGGCATGGTCAATTTGATTATTATCATAATCGGTCCCAGCCACAAAGCCCAGTACTTTTCCACTAGTGTTTTCAATCACCACAACACCAGTTTGAATATTTTCAACATAATAGATTTCTTCACCGGTACTAGGATCTGTATAAACCCCATCATAGCTTACTCCTAATGAGTCTACGTTTTCTTTAGCAGTTTCTTGTAATTGATCATAAATTTCTTTATCAATAGTTGAATATACTTTGTAGCCCCCGGTACGCAGCTGGTTTTCTGCTTCAGAATAATATTGATTATACCATTCAATGTCTTGTAAAACATCGCTCATCTGATTTCCATCGTCATTGACATTAATTTCCATTAATTTCTTAATGGCTTCATTCATGACGGTTTGATACAGGTAGGATTGGCGTTCGATTGGACGATTTTCAGGTTTAATAAAATCTTTACTAATATCATAATCAATCGCAGTTTCGTATTCTTCTTTAGTAATAGCCTTGTTACGATACATACTGAATAGCACAGCTTTCATTCGATTGATACCAGGATTGAAATCCTCTCTAAGTGAACTGTTATAGTTATAAGGAGTATAGCTATAAGGATCTTGAGGCAAACCAACTAAAAAGGCAGCTTGAGCTAAATTAACTTCATTTGGTTCTTTGCCGAAAATGCCTTCAGAAGCTTCACGAATTCCCGCAATATTATCTCCTTCATTATTACGGCCAAAAGGAGAAACATTGAGATAAGCGTTTAATATTTCGTCTTTGGTAAAATATTTTTCAACTCTTAAGGCCAAGAGAATTTCGTTAGCCTTTCTAAAGAAAGTAACATCATTTGTTAATAACTGCTGCTTAACTAATTGCTGAGTTAATGTTGATCCTCCAGTACCAGACCCGGTAATAAGCGTTTGAAGCACTGCTCTAAGTGTTGATTTAGGGTTAACACCGTAATGCTCATAAAAAGCTTGATCTTCAATGGAAATTAAACCTTCTTTAATATAGGGTGAAATATCTTCTAAATTAGTAACAGATCTAACGACGTCCGATCTTATATCAGCAATAAGGTCGCCAGAGTCATAATATAAACTAGATTGTTGTTCGACTTGATTAATAGCTTCAGCCATCTCTTGTTTACTTGGTGGAGTCGTATCAGATACTAATGAAGTGAAGTAGCCTAATCCAACACCTGATAAGAGAAAGCCAAAAAGAAGACCTACAACTACAAAGTAGATGAATAGACGTCTAAATACATTAAAGATAATCGAAAGGACTAAGGAAATTTTTGAAAACCGGTCAAGACCTTCCAAAGATAGTTGACTACGCACTTCTTTTTTTCTTTTTCTTCTTTTATCAAGGTAAGTCTGAAAAAGATTTTTATCCGTTGAGTGGTTGTCACTTTCACTTTCAGTTTTTTGATTTGACTTCTGTTGAGGTCTGTTTGATTCTATAGCGTCTCGACTGAACTTACTAGAATTATTACTGCTAGTATGATTATTAGTCTTATTTTCTAGCTTTAAATCAGTGTCAGTTTCAGTTTTTTTAATAACTTTCTTCTCTGAGCGATCTTTTTTAATCGATTTATTGTGTAAATTGCTTACTGACTCACCTATAGGAGTTTCTTTTTTGACTTTAAGCGATTGATAATGATTAGAAGAAAACTGTCTTCTATCCTCATTTGACTGAGGAATAGCCTTATCAAAATTATTAAAGCTCTTATTTTCAAGTTCACTAATTCTTTTCAATCTTCTTGCTCGAGCTTCTTCGCTATTAACATAGTTAGAAGATTTCTGGTTGATTAATCTTTGCCGCCTTTGATTGAGATTTGGCTTACTATCTTTTAAATGATGACCCTCCAAAGGTGGCAGATGATTCTTGCTTTCTTTATTAGTCATTTCATTATCCCCTTTATCGGCTTAAATTATGCAGAATGTGTTTTACTTAAGCTTTCTCCAATTGCATTTAATCTTTCTTCCCATTCTTCTGTGGAAAAGTTATGTTCAGCGACATAGCGGTTTCGAGGATGACGACGACAGGCCTCACTACATCCACGTAAATACTTATCTTCATTTGCTTTAGAAGTCAATATTTGTTCATTACATTCTGGGTTTGCACAATTTACGTATCTTTCACATGGTGTTCCATCAAAATAATCTTTTCCGACTACTGTAGGATTTACTTGATTAACTGGGACAGCAATACGTTCATCGAAAACATACATCTTACCTTCCCAAAGCTCACCTTTAATTTCAGGGTCTTTTCCATAAGTATCAATACCACCATGTAATTGCCCAACATCTTTAAAACCTTCTTTAAGTAACCAACCTGAGAATTTCTCGCAGCGGATACCACCTGTGCAATAGACAACAACGCGTTTGTCCATAAATTTTTCTTTGTTTTCTTTCACCCAGTCAGGAAGTTCACGGAAATTACGAATTTCAGGACGGATCGCACCCTTAAAATGACCTAAATCATACTCATAGTCATTACGAGTGTCAAGAACAACTGTATCCTTGTCAAGTAGAGCATCTTTAAATTCTTTAGGGGATAGATATTGTCCTGTAATTTCATGTGGATCAATATCATCATCTAAGTTTAAAGCTACAATTTCTTCACGCGTTCTCACAGACATCTTTTTATGCGCATAATCATCAGCAAGATCTTGTTTAAACCATAAATCTTCAAAACCTTCTAGTGAATGAACATAGTCCATATACTTTTGTGTTTGATCTAGGGTGCCTGAAACGGTTCCGTTTATTCCTTCTTCACCGACTAATACGCGCCCCTTTAAACCGATACGACGGCAAAACTCTAAGTGTTCTTTGGCAAATAACTCAGGGTCTTCAATTCTTTGATATTTGTAATATAACAATACACGATAATTTTTCTTCATAGTATACCTCCTGTAGTTGCAAGCTACATTTATTTTCATATCTTCATATTATACGTAAATATAGTAAATGTCACAAGTTTTTACAATTTTTAATCTGATTGTTAAATAAGTTTACTAGTATTTTTTGATTTTTTGAGTGAAGTTTATAATATTTAGTACAGTAAATTTTCGTTAATAAAAAGGGGCTGTATCATAAGTCCATTTTTGCTATAACCTTTAAAATAAGACCCGAGA
>NZ_JBNUPI010000018.1:0-36826 GCF_050409505.1 Facklamia sp. P12937 | reverse complement strand
TAAACGGCCTTTAATCGAAATTTTTGAAAATTTTTGGTCATTAATTGTGATGTTTTTATCGTTTAATCCGAGTAAAGATGATATAATGTGTGACATGGGACAGCTCTCCTTTATTGTGGTTTAGTCGCTTATAATATACAGGAGATCTGTCCTTTTTGTACCCTAAAGTAAAAAATAGAGTTGAGGCCTTCGGCCATCAACCCTATAAATTATAGAACCTTTTATTTTTACATACTCGCATAAAATCAAAAGACTAGTTACTAACTCGCCTCTTACCTCAATCAGGGGTTTGTTCTTTAACTAGTCTTTTATTTTCTTCTATTATTCTTCATTCCCAGTGGTTAGCCACTATTTATAGCATCAAAACAGTATCATGAACCACTCGTACCCTTAGAGTAGTTAGTAAAATCAAGGGTTACAAAATCTCGGGACCTATTCCCACTCAATCGTTCCTGTCGGTTTTGGTGTGAAGTCATAAAGTACACGACTCACGCCTGGCACTTCGTGGGTAATGCGATCAACAATCTGTTGCATAAGATCGAATGGAATGTTTTCGACGGTTGCTGTCATTGCATCTTTGGTATTGACGGCACGCACAATAACTGGCCAATCGTAAGTACGCTTACCGTCTTTGATACCAGTTGATTTAAAATCAGGTACCACGGTAAAATACTGCCATACTTTTTCAGCCAGACCGTTCTTAGCAAATTCTTCGCGTAAAATTGCATCTGATTCTCTGACTGCTTCTAAACGGTCACGAGTAATTTCGCCCAAACAACGAACGCCTAAACCTGGTCCTGGGAAGGGTTGACGGTAGACCATCTCATGAGGGAGTCCCAAAGTTTCACCAACTATACGCACTTCATCCTTGAAGAGAATCCGCACGGGTTCTACTAATTCAAAGTTCATGTCTTCTGGTAACCCCCCCGCATTGTGGTGGGCTTTGATGCCGTCTTCACTTTCTAAAATATCGGGCCAGATAGTTCCTTGAGCTAAGAAATCTACGCCTTCTAACTTGCGCGCTTCTTCAGCAAAAACTTCGATAAATTCATTACCGATAATCATCCGCTTTTCTTCAGGATCAGTTACGCCTTCTAATTTCGTTAAGAAGCGCTCCACACTATCTGAATAAATTAAGTTGGCATCCATTTGGTTTTTAAAGACTTCAACCACTTGTTCTGGCTCGCCTTTACGCAATAAGCCATGATTGACATGGACACAGATTAATTGTTTGCCAATGGCTTTAATTAATAATGCAGCTACTACAGAGGAATCCACGCCTCCCGATAATGCTAATAGAACTTTCTTGTCGCCTACTTGTTCTCTGATTAAGGAAATTTGTTCTTCAATAAATTTCTCAGCCATCTCTGGGCTTAAAATACGTTCCATAGCTTCAGGTCTTCTTACTTCTACCATTGTATTCCTCCTAAATTTTATCTCTTGCGTTTATTCTATCATGCTTCAGCGAATGAAAGTATGTTTTTACAAGTTTTTATTCGGAATTTATCCTTTTTGTTCGCCTTTTAAATCTATTCAGCCAAAAGATAAGTTTTAGTATTTTTTAACGTGAATATGGTCGATATAGTGATTAACCGACTTATGCAAGACCACATCCGCTCGTGAACGAGTTGGCTTAATATGTTGGATTAAGTTAGGCAAGTTGATGGTAAACCAAACATTATCTGCATAAGCGATGGCTTCTTCTCGACTCATATTACTCATTTTATGATAATAATTAGAAGAATCTGTTTTCGCCATTTGTAAGTGAACCAAGAATCGCTCAACAAACCACTTATGGATTAGTTCTTGTTCAGCATCCATATAGATCGAAAAATCAAAGAAATCACTGACATAGATTTGTTGATTGGAAGGAAGTTGCAAAACATTAATCCCTTCCACAATTAAAATGTCCGGATTATTGATGATTTGATACTGACCTTTGACAATGTCATAACATAGATGGGAATAGGTCGGTACTGAGAAAGGAGAAGTCTGCGTCTTAATATGAGTCATAAATTCTAAGAGTAAGGACATATCATAGGACTCTGGAAAACCTTTACGGTGTAGCATCCCTCTTTGTTCTAGAACCTCATTTGGATAGAGAAAACCATCGGTAGTGATTAACTCCACTTTCCGTTTAGGGAAGGTCTCACTTAGCAATTGATGGAGCAAACGAGCCGTCGTTGATTTGCCAACAGCTACTGAACCTGAAATTCCAATGATGAAAGGCACCTTGCGGTATGCAAATGGGTCCACTTCCCCCATGGCAAAAAATTCCTGTTTAGCCATATTGTATTTCATGGTATGTTGAAAATCTGCTTCAATATAATGTAATAACGGACCATAAATTTCTCTAACATCTGTTTGCGTCAAACGGTCTTGGAGCGACACTAAACTAGCCAGCTCATCAATCGGTAAAATCTCTAAATTTTCCGATTGGAAAGCTTGCCATTCTTTACGATTATAGGTGGCATAATAATCGTTCATTGCAAAATACATATCTTCCTCCTACTGAAGTCTCATAATGAATTAATACAAACTTCTTGTAATATGTGTTAAAATACTCCAATGAAACAGTATTTTTTAATGGTTAATTTGGCTCTTATTTTAGCATAAGCGCTACCATTAATATATATCTTTTACAGAAAGGAGCTAGTTCATGAACCATTCATTCGGTAAACCTCATTATTCTTTGAAATCAACTTCAAGCAAAAAAAATAAGCTGGGCCTTGGATTTGCTCATTCTAAAATTATTTTAATGGGTGAACATGCCGTGGTTTATGACTATCCGGCCATTGCCATTCCTTTCAAACCCTGTCAGGTAAAAGTCCAAGTGACACCTTCTGCTTACGCTTATTCAACCATTGACTGTCCTTATTATAAGGGAGCTTTTGAACAAGCACCGGATCATTTAAATAATTTAAAGATGGCTTTAAAACTAACCTTAGACTCCAAACAACTACCCAAAAGACCACTTCATATTGAAATTCTATCTGAAATACCACAAGAGCGTGGTATGGGATCTTCAGCAGCTGTTTCTGTGGCTTTAATTCGAGCAGTTTGTGACTATTATGGTAAGACCATCAAGGATTATCACTTACGCATGATTACAAATGAAGCAGAAGTGATTGCCCATCAATCAACATCGGGGATAGATACCCTAGTAACTTCTTCCAATCGATCTATTATATACTGTAAGAGTCAGCAAGCTCGTGATTTTGATTTGGACTTAGAAGCTTATCTAGTAGTGGCTGATTCCGGTCAAGTTGGCCAGACCAAATTAGCTGTCAATCACGTTGCCCAACTAAGACAAAGTAAGGCTAGCTTTGTTAATGGCGCTATGGAAACGATTGGGTTTTTTGTGCGTCAAGCCTTCCTAGCGATTCGTAAAAAAGATCCACTTGAACTGGGTCGTTTAATGACTTACAACCACTATTATCTCAACCAATTAGGTGTTTCCAACCCTTCCCTTGACCACATCGTCAATGCCGCTTGGTTAGCTGGCGCTTTAGGAGCTAAATTAACCGGTGGTGGCATGGGCGGTTGCGTGATTGCCTTGGCTAAAGATCAAACTCATGCCCAAATGATTGCTGAATCGATGGAACAAGCCGGTGCAGAAAAAACATGGCTACTTAACCTTTCAAAAGCAGAACAAGCAAAGGAGTCACATCATGACTAAAGATTTTATTGCTAATTTTCAAGCCCATACTAATATTGCTTTAATCAAGTATTGGGGCAAACGCAATCAAGACTTGATGTTGCCAGTTACCTCTAGCCTTTCTTTAACGCTAGAGGCTTTTTATACGCAAACACAAGTGCATTTTTCTAAGAGTTATGACGAGGATCAATTTATCCTAAATGATCAAACTCAATCTATCCAAGAGCGGCAAAAGATTTCGCGCTTTTTAGACCCGTTTCGTCAAATCAAGAACACGGATTTAAAAGCACGAGTAATTAGTTACAACCACGTCCCCACTGCAGCGGGTCTAGCTTCATCGGCCTCAGCCTTTGCTGCTTTAGCCTGTGCCTGTAATGAGGCCTTAAATCTCAATCTATCTCAAGAAGAACTTTCAATCATGGCCCGCTTTGGTTCAGGCTCTGCCTCTCGCTCTTTATTTGGCGGCTTTGTGGAATGGGAAAAAGGACAAGGTGAGGACTCTCAATCGAGTTTTGCTCGTGCTTTTGATGATGCCGATTGGGACATTGGCATGATTGCTTTAGTAGTCAATCATAAGGCTAAAAAGTTTTCCAGCCGTCAAGCCATGCAACACACCATTGAAACTTCCCCTTTCTACGCTTTATGGGCAGAGGAAGTAGCTAAAGATTTAGCATTAATTAAGGCAGCCATTAAGGCTAGAGATATTCAAAAAATCGGTCAAATCGCTGAACATAATGCCATGAAGATGCACGCAACCATGTTGGCAGCTAATCCAAGCTTTAGCTACTTTCAAGCGGAATCCTTAAAGGCCATGGAAGCCGTTCGCCAACTGAGAAAGACTGGCTTAACTGCCTACTTTACCATGGATGCGGGACCGAATGTTAAAATCATCTGTCCCTACAGTCAAATTCCTGCCATTCAAGAAAAGTTGAGGCAAGACTTTCACCCGCAAACAATTATTGTCTCTCGCCCCGGACCTCAACCCTTCTCAATTCCGCTTATTAATCATTAGGAGGATCGTCATGAATCCTAGGCATTGCCTTCAATCATCACAAACTCAAACCATAAAAATCCCTGGCAAACTCTATATTGCTGGTGAATACGCTGTTTTGGCGCCTAAGCAAGCAGCTATCTTGATTGCGGTCGACCAGTACCTTGAGCTGACAATCCGTCAAAGGACTAAGAAAGGCTGGCTGATTGAAAACCATCAAGGAGGCTATGCGCCCCTTTGCTTAGAAACAGATGATTCGCACTTGAGAGTTGCAGAAGACTATTCCCTAGAAGAAGATCAACTGGACCAGTGGCGTTACGTGATAGAAGCAGCTAAGGTGACCCACACCTTCTTACAAGAATCGAACTTTAATAGTCGAAACTTTCATTTACACATTCGATCACAACTATTAAGTGACTCGGGTAAAAAATACGGTCTAGGCTCTAGCGGTGCCGTAACAGTCGGTACCATCCAAGCTATACTTAACTTTCACAAAATCAAGCTTTCAGCTGAGAGGCTCTACCGCCTAGCCGTTATCAGTCAACTGCGTCTAGGAGCTTCTGGTAGCTTTGGCGATATCGCTGCTAACGCTTTTGGTGGTTGGACCTATTATATGGCACCTGATCGCAAGCTTTTAAAAGAAATGATCGCTAACGCTCCTTCGATTACGGCTTTATTAAAGCAAGAATGGCCAGATTTAATAATTGAAAACTTAGCCGTTTCTAAAGACTTGCAAGTCCTGATTGGCTGGACTCAGCATACGGCTTCTACCGACAATTTGGTCAAACAATTAAAAGACCAAATATCTGCTCAGCCACAAGCTTTCCAAGCCTTTATAGATCAAGCCCCTGCAGTCGTTCGTCAATTAAAAGATGGACTAATTAATAATCAAGCAGACCTGATCCAACAAGCCATCAGTAATTACCGTAACTTACTACTTGGCTTAGGTAAGGCTTATAACCTATCCATTGAAACGGCTGCTTTAAATCAGCTGATTGAAATTGGTAATCAACATGGCTATGCTAGCAAGAGTTCAGGGGCTGGTGGTGGAGATTGCGGTATTGCCTTAGGTTATGATATAAATACCAAGGAGAGCATTCTCAAGCAATGGAAAGTTCAAGGAATTGTGCCCCTAAATCTTCAAGTGGCCCCACAATCAAGCTCAGAAAGGATTGAATAGATAATGACTTCTTCTTTATCGACCAATCGTAAAGATGACCACCTGCGTTATGCTTTAGACCAACAAAAGACTAGAAAAAATAATTCCTTTGATGACGTCCGTTTTGTCCACCATTCACTGGGTCGTCTTCATATCCATCAAATTGATTTATCCACTCAATGGGCAGGTAAAAAACATTCTTTACCTTTTTATATAAATGCTATGACAGGTGGCAGTCCTAAAACAAAAAGTTACAATCAGCATTTAGCCCAAGTTGCTGCAAGTACTGGTTTAACCATGGCGGTCGGCTCTATTTCAGCTGCCCTTAAAGACCCTCAAGTGGCTGATTCCTTTACCATTATTCGTCAAATGAATCCCCAAGGCTTTATCTTAGCCAACCTGGGAGCCCATCATGATCTGGAAAATGCCAAAAGAGCCGTCGACTTAGTTCAAGCCGATGCCTTACAGATTCATTTAAATACCGCTCAAGAGGTTGTAATGCCAGAGGGGGATCGTGATTTTTCAAACTGGAAAGAAAACATTCAAAAAATCGTTGATGACCTAGGGTTGCCTGTTATTGTTAAAGAAGTTGGCTTTGGTATGAGTCAAGAGACCCTTCAAGAACTAAAGGAATTAGGGGTCCAAACGGTGGACCTAGGTGGACGTGGTGGCACCAACTTTGTTCAGATTGAAAATCAGCGCAATGACCAGCTAGACTTTTCAAGCTTGACCAACTGGGGGCAAACCAGTGTAGAAGCTTTGCTAGAATCGCTGAATTTTCAAGATCAAATCAACATTTTAGCTTCGGGTGGTATCCGCGACTTTTTAGACATCGTCAAAGCTTTAGCTTTGGGCGCTAAAAGTTGTGGGATTGCAGGCAAGTTTCTGCATTCGGTGGACCAATTAGGTGTTGATGCGACCGTTGATTGGGTAGGTGATTGGGCCTCAGCCCTTAAACGAACCTTACTCCTCCTATCGTGTCAATCAATTGAAGATTTGCGCAAAACAGATTTAATTCTCAGTGGCGAAAGTTACCATTGGGCTACAGCCAGACAGCTTGATGTCAACGCTCTTGCCCAACGCAGTCGAAAAAGCGAAACTTTCAAGACTTAATTTTTTTAATGTTTATTTTTGTTAGACGCTAAGACATAAGCATGCCCATTTTAGAAGCACCTTGTGTAACATATGTTTGACAACTCTAGAGTTTTCTTAATAGTTTTTATTCGTCTAATTCCCAATATCCATTATTACCACTTCCAATATATCTTAGGTTTTCTATTTCTTTAATTCGTCTTTCAATAGTTTTTTCACTTACACCAGCTTGTTCAGCTATTTCTTTTCTTGTTATCTTATTGTTAGCTCTTATCTTATCTATAATAAAGTCTATTAAATCTTCCTTGGACTGAACGACATCGTGAGCGTCACCGTGAACGACATCGTGAGCGTCACCGTGAACGACAGTCTCCCCACCCACTTTTTTCGTGGCAATTTCCTTAAGAGGAATGATGGTTTTAAAAATATCTCCTTCTTCAAAAACAGGTTCGGCTCCTGAATAAAGTTTTGCGTATTTATAGGTGTTTCTCATACCAGAGCCTAGTTCATCAGCAATTCCAATTTCTCGAAAGACTTTTGATATAGGTGGGTTTTTTGGAAAGGGTTTAAATCTTTTTATATCCAAAATACCTAAACCATGGGCTAGATTACTATTTTCAACTAAGATTTTTTCATCATCTATAATCATCTTGGCTGGAAAGCCACTAGAATAATCCCTATGGGCTAGGGTGTTGGATATTATCTCCCTTAAAATCATATCTCTTGCATTAACATTTAAAGTCCCGTCTAGAACAAATAAATCATTTAGATGTTTTTGCCCAAAGGCTAAAAGTCGATCATAGGAATCAATGAGGTTGGTTATCACCACATCTCGATCATCATAACGGTCTTTATTTACAACTCGAAAGATGGCATCTGTCTTATGTTGAGGTAAAACAGACATAATAGTAGAATCCTTCCCAAATAAAAGGATTCCTGCCAAAGTAATCCCCTCTTGGTTACTTTCAGGGTCAAGCAAGATTAAATTGGTGCTTCTTAAGAGTTCTTCATTATCCATGGTATCCCATAGGTGGTTTTGATTACGACTTAGGGCTTTTGTCCTAGCCTTGTTTATGACTTCTTCATCTAAATGCTCTAAACCTATCTTGGGATAGACCTTATTTACAAAATAAGACCCTTGCTTTCTAGCATAGAGTTTGTAAACCTGTTCTGACTGGTCTGTGATGTTGATATCTCCTTCATGTGACCTGTCCCAAATTCGCCCATTATGCCTACATACTTGAGAGCCTATTGGTACTCTGATATAAATTAAGGTCTTACCATCGATATCCATTGTTTTGGGAACTAAATAAAGGGGTGGATTTGTTTTTTGAGGATTATTGATGGCAGTCGTAAAATCCTTGATGATCTTATCAACTTTTCCTGGATTGACACCAATCATTTCTCGATTATCTTTTACCCCTAAGATGATGTAACCACCATCTCGGTTATTAAAGGCACAGACAGAGTTAAAGACATCCTTATTCAAGTCATTTTTAGCTTCCTTGAATTCAACATTTATGGTTTCTCCCTTATGAATTAGTTCTAGTATCTCATCAGGACTCATCTTCTTCCCCTCTGCTTTCTTCTTTTATCATATTTTCTTCATAGGCTAACAAATAATCCTTAGAGTTTATTATTTGAACCTTTCCTTGATTGACTAGAAAGCTAACTCGATCACCAGGAGCAATTCCCATAAGATCCCTTACTGCCTTTGGAATCGTCACCTGTCCCTTAGCCATTACCTTTGCATTTTCAATAAAATTATCCATTAGATCCCTCCTACTTTTCCTACTTTTAATTATACTGAATATATAACAAAAAAAACAAGAAGGTCTTATTGTTCATTAGCTTTATTTTTTCTTGTTTAACTATCTCATTTACTATGACTTCCAATACATCTACCACAATTGAATTACCAGCTTGTTTATATAAAATACTTGAAGTGCATTTTTTCTTCTTGGATGGGTCTTTTCAAGTATATCTATATCCTTATCATCAAATCCCATTAATCTTAAACATTCTCTTTCTGTTAAATACCTAAATTTTCCCTCCTATCCTTTTCATCATTTATTATAGAGGATAGTGGGACATTTTGATTTGTGTTCTCTTGAGACATTATCATTTACGTTTAACATAATTTTTTAAATGTTTATTTTCCTATTGACAATTCCTTTGATTCATTTTATACTCTTAACAATTTGAAACGATCGCTTTAAACATGTTCAGAGAAGCATGAAAGAAGATCCACACCCTGAGTATGCCTTTGGGCATGCTTTTATGGATATATCTTTTATGCCTAACCGAATATGTGGTTAGGCGTTTTTTATTAGAAAGGTGGACTTTATGGAACTCAATCCTCAACTACCCATTATTGCGCTTGATTTTGCCAGTGATCAAGAAATCTTAGACTTTTTAAAGCTTTTACCCCAAGGTCCCCATAATATAAAAATAGGCATGGAAGTTTTCTATTTGGGAGGCCCTCAACTTTTAGAAACCATTTCCAGTCAGGGTCATGCTGTTTTTCTTGACCTTAAACTCCATGACATCCCTAACACCGTGATGAGATCCATGCGAATTCTCGCTCAATTGGGTGTAGCCATGGTTAATGTCCATGCGGCAGGTGGACTTAAAATGATGGAAGCAGCCAAAGAAGGTCTGATACAAGGGACACCTTCTGGTCAAAAAGAACCCCTTTTGATTGCAGTCACTCAACTGACTTCTACTTCTAACCAACAAGTGGAAGAAGAACAACTGATTACTGCCGGTTTAGAAACTTCAACCTTACACTATGCCAAATTAAGTCACCAAGCAGGCCTTGACGGTGTAGTTTGCTCACCCCATGAAGCTAAGGCGATCAAAGAGGTCACTCATACTAACTTCCTAACGGTTACACCAGGAATACGCCCACAAACGATAAATTGTACGGATGACCAGCACCGTATCGCTGATGTCCAAACTGCTGTTAAAAATCTCAGTGATTATCTCGTGATTGGTCGTCCAATTACCCAGGCAGATAATCCAAAAGCGGCTTACATGGACATAGTTGAAAAAATAGCTGAAGCACAAAAATTATTAAAATAGGAGGTCATCATGGAAAACGTTCATCAAACCAGCAGTAAAGAAAAGATTGCTAATATCCTCTTGGATATTGAAGCAGTTAAAATCAGCTTAGATCCCCCTTTTACCTGGTCAAGCGGTTTAAAATCACCCATTTATTGTGATAACCGCCTAATTATTAGCCATCCGCAAAGCCGGCAGCTTTTAATTGAAGCTATGGTAGCAGCCGTTAAAGAAAACTTTGCACAGGTCGAAGTGATCGCGGGTACAGCTACTGCTGGTATTCCTCACGCTGCTTTCTTGGCACAAGAATTAAACTTACCAATGATTTATGTGCGGTCTAGTCCTAAAGGACACGGCATGCACAATCAAATTGAAGGCCACTTAAATCCAGGACAAAAAGTCCTAATGATTGAAGACTTGATTTCAACCGGTGGGAGCGTCATTAAAGCGGCTCACGCCGTTCAAAATGCTGGTGGTCAAGTGATTGGGGCCCTAGCTATCTTTAATTACTTATTAGATGCCGGTCGTCAAAATTTTGCTAAAGAATCTTTCCCGCTAGTCACCTTGAGTGATTATGCCACTCTGATCGATACGGTTACCCAAAAACCTGATTTTGCAAGTCATAAGCAAAGCTTAGCCAATTGGTACAAAGATCCTCAAGCTTGGAGTCAAGCTTTTAACTAAAGTCAAAATATTAATTAAAAAAGTCCGTGAACTTTTATTAAGGAGAGTTGTTATGAAAACTATAAATTATGATCGTCGTGCCCTCATTACTTCAATGATTGCCTCTGGTTTAGATGATGTCAATGTGATGTTTTTGGCCTTTTCCCTATCCTCTATTATTGCTGATTTGAATATTTCCTCTACTCAAGCCGGTTGGATTGGAACCATTACTAACTTCGGAATGCTGTTTGGGGGACTTGTCTTTGGGGTCTTAGCAGACCGCTATAACAAATATAAAGTATTAAAATGGACCGTCGCAATTTTTTCTGCAGCCACAGCCCTTATCTTCTTTAGTCAAAGCATCAATAGCCTTTTAGCTTTACGCTTCTTAGCTGGTATTGGAGTTGGTGGTGAGTACGGTGTTGCCTTAGCAATCATGGCGGGTATTGTACCAAGCAACAAAATGGGTCGTATCTCCTCACTGAATGGTGTCATGGGACAAATCGGTTCGATTACATCCGCTGTTTTAGCCAGCTTAATTGCACCCGTCTTTGGTTGGAGAGGACTTTTCGCTCTAGGTGTTCTGCCGTTAATCTTAGTGGCTTACATGCACTTTATGATTAAAGAAGATCAAATCACTGATCGTGGTAGCCAAAAAGTCGACCGTCAACAAGCAGGTAAAATCTCTGACCTCTTCAAAACACCTGCTCTAGCCCATCAAACCATTGCTTTAATGGTGATGACTTCTGTTCAAATTGCTGGTTACTTTGGAATGATGAACTGGTTACCAACTATGATGCAAGGTAAATTAGGGATCAGCCTGGGTAACTCTAACCTTTGGATGATTACTACTATTGTAGGAATGTCGATCGGTATGTTAGTCTTCGGTTATTTTCTAGATATGTTTGGTCCACGTTTAGTTTATGGCATTTTCCTCATCCTATCAGCTATCTCGGTTTTCGCTTTTACTTATGTCCATTCTGCCTTAAGCCTTTTACTTGGCGGTGCTCTAATGGGCTTCTTTGTTAATGGAATGTTTGCCGGCTATGGCGCTATGGTTACGCGCTTATACCCCCTTCAAGTCAGAGCAGTAGCTAATAACATCATTTTAAATGTTGGTCGTGCAATCGGTGGTTTCTCTTCTCTCATCATTGGAATGATTTTAGAAAACTATGCGATGCGTGCAGTTATGTTTTTCCTAGCCAGTCTATATATTATATCCTTCTGCTTTATGATTTCGATTAAAAACCTCAAGCAAGAGAGATATCAAACCATCCATACAAACAGCCCTGCACTTGAACCAGCTAAAGTTTAAGACAATTTAGTAAAGCCCTCGACTTAAAGCGTCGAGGGCCATTAAATTTTACCAATTAAAAAGGTTCAGCCTTAAAGACTGAACCCCAAGTGGTAAATTTACTCACCAATTGTATGATAGCGTTGGAAAATTTTCTTTAAAGGGAAATATAAAACTGGCACTAAAATTGCTGTAACAAGTCCTGTAAAAAGACTGGCTGGCATGGCTGAAATCGCCATCGCAATTGCTGCAGAAGATGTGGCTCCTAAGATCATTTGATTGATAATATGCTTACCAAAGATTAATACAATCTTAGTTAATGCTCCTACGATTCCTAATGTCACAATATGACTCATACTATCCTTTTTATGGAAGAATTTATTATATATGAATGAGACCATAATCAAAACCAAGAGGTTTTCTAAAAGGGTAAAATGAACGACATAGAAATAACCATTCAAGCTATCAAAGAGGAAAAGCCCTATTAAAGCAGCAGCCGTACCACGTTTGAACCCCATTAGTAAAACTGCTAAAATCACCAAGGCATTCCCTGGATGAACAAAAGAATTAGAGATGGCGGATGGCATCGGGACACGGATAAAGGTAATCGCAGCGATGATTAAAGCAGCATAAATCCCGATTTGAACATACTTAAACGTTTTGTTATTTGACATAGTAACTTCCTTCTTCTTGCGTATTTTAATCAATTGTTTTATAAATTAAAGGTAATTCTTTGGCTGTATCAGCGATTTGAATAGCTTGGTCTAGTCGCTTCAAGCAGTCATCAATATCTTCCCGATTGGAATGGATGATTGCGAGTGGATCTCCTTCTTGAACAGGATCTCCTACCTTAGCTTTTAAGACAATGCCTACTACTGGATCAATTTCATCTTCTTTAACCGCACGACCCGCTCCTAAAACCATCGCTGCTTCACCCACTAAATCGGCTACCCAGTGACTAACTACACCTGATTTTTTAGCTAAATACGGAATTTGATACTTGGCTTTACCTAATTGTTCCGGATTATCAATGAATGAAGCATCTCCTCCTTGAATCTCAATAAATTCACGGAATTTTTCTAAGGCTGCTCCTGAGTCAATCTGCGCTTGCAACATTTCAATACCTTCTGGCAAACTTTTTACTTTCTCAGCAGACAAGAGCATTTGTGCTCCAAGATTCAGACAAAGCTCCGTTAGATCTTGCGGACCTTTACCTTTTAAGGTTTCCACAGCTTCATTGACCTCTAAGGTATTACCAATTGCAAAGCCTAATGGCTGATCCATATTAGATAAGATGGCTACTGTTTTACGACCTAAATGATTGCCTATTTCAACCATGGTGTTGGCCAACTCTTCGGCCATCTCGATTGTCTTCATAAAGGCGCCATCGCCTACTTTTACATCTAGGACAATTGCATCAGCACCCGAAGCAATTTTCTTAGACATAATGGAAGAAGCAATTAAAGGAATAGACTGGACAGTAGAAGTGACATCTCTTAAAGCATACAGCTTTTTATCAGCTGGGGTTAAATCGCCAGTTTGTCCGACCACGGCCACTTGGTGTTGGTTTACTTGAGCAATAAAGGCGGCTTCAGCGATTTCAAAATTAAAGCCCTTGATTGTTTCAAGTTTATCCAGCGTACCGCCCGTATGGCCTAAACCACGCCCTGACATCTTAGCCACCGGAACACCACAAGAAGCTACTAAGGGAGCTAGGACTAGAGTGGTTGTATCTCCAACACCTCCGGTCGAATGTTTATCTACTTTGATGCCTTTGATAGCAGAGAGATCGATCTGATCGCCTGATTCAACCATAGCCATGGTCAAATAACTAACTTCTTTAGCATTCATGCCATTAAAGTAAACTGCCATATTCAAGGCGGCCATTTGGTAATCAGGAATTTCTCCCTTAGTAAATCCGTTAATAATATATTGGATTTCAGCTTGGGTCAATGCTTGATTTTCTTGTTTTTTATGGATTAAATCTACCATTCTCATACTTCATCATCCTTAATATTGTCTAATTTACTTCACCACTACGTTCGATTTTAATAATTTCTCCATCAGCTTGAGCAACCAGAATGATATCGGCATAATTTAAGAAAAGGCCATGCTCAACTACTCCAACCTTAGACTTAATCTCGGCTGCCAACACTTGGGGATTAGGAATCTCTTCTAAATGGAGGTCAATGATATAATTGCCGGAATCGGTAATGAAAAGCCTGTCATCTTCAATTTTTCTAAAGCTTGGTTTCATCCCAGCGCTTTTAAAAGCATCATAAACTTTCCATGAGCCAAAGCGAACTACTTCTACTGGAAGAGGAAATTTCCCTAATTGGTTAACTAATTTACTCTCATCCATAATCCAAATAATCTTATCACTGTTTTCAGCAATAATTTTTTCATGCAAAAGCGCACCACCACCGCCTTTAATACCGGCGAATTGACGAGTTGTTTCGTCCGCTCCATCTACTAACAGATCGATGCGATTGACATCTTCAATTTCTTTTAAGGGTAAGCCTAATTTTAAAGCCTGTTCAGAAGAGCGATCAGAAGTAGAGACTGTTAAAATATTATCGAGTTCTCCTGCTTGGAAACGGCGTCCTAGCTCTTCAATAAACCAATATGCCGTTGAGCCAGTCCCTAATCCGACCACCATACCATCTTCAACATAAGAGGCTGCATATTTGCCCACTCGTTTTTTTGCTTCTTCCATCTTATTCGATTCCTCCATTATCCAATGTATTGTGCAATTTCACGTATATACTCTACCATATTCGCTATTTGCTTTAAATCCTCTTTTTCAGCCGTTCCTCCATGATAATCCAACAAATGCCATTCCTCGGGGCCCAAAATCACATCATCCAGGCTAGTGCCTGGTTGACGCTTCATTCTTTTGGAAGCTAAGTACATTAAAGAAAAACGCTTAGAGGCAATTCGACCACGATAATGAAAGGTTGCTAATTGTTGATAGACTCTAGCTGTAAAGGTTTCTTTTAATAGTTTCGTAAAGTTGGTAAGATTTGGGGTAGAAATGCCCACAGTGAATAAGACCCAACTCGGTTCGCGGTAGCGATTCATCAACTGATTAATCAAAGTCGACTTAAAAATCCTTCCGGAGAAAACAAAGGTGCCTACAATAATTAAATCATAGTGGTTCAAAGTAGTTCGATCAACCTCACTTAAAGCTACCATCGGAAAGTCAAAGACTCTTTGGAGGGCTCTAGCATAAATTAAGGTAGATCCATAAGGTGATTCATAAATAATTAAACTTTTCATATATTCCCCCCTCTATACCTATTACTTTAGCTATTATAGCACAGTTTAAGACAATGTGTTAATCGCTTACAAGATTATATTAATGATTCTTTCGCATCTTTCCTCATTTTTGATATACTAGAATTATTAATCCGATAAAGGAGGCAATTGAATGCCACAAACAATCCACTTAGAGTGTCCAGTATGCCAAGCTAAGCAGGAACATATCATCGAAACTGCTATCAATAGTCAAAAACACCCCGAATTAAAACAACAACTATTAGAAGGTCAGCTTCTAGCCTTTGAATGCGATCAATGTGGGGCCAAAAGACAAATAGAAACTCAAATTCTCTATCATGATCCAAAACTCAAGCTTTTGATATATTTAGCACCTAATTTTAAAGAAAATCGCGAAAAAATATTAAAAGGTCTTAGCTTAATGACAGCTGAGGAAGGGATTGATATTAGTGATTATCATTTAAGAGTTGTAACTTCAGCCCCTCAACTGATTGAAAAAATCCAGATTTTTGATCGAGGATTTAATGATCAGGTAATGGAAGTTGTAAAAGTATTAACGGATGGCCTATTTGCTCAACAGGAACCGAATCGAAAAGTACTTAACCGCTTCTTTATTCACAAAGATAATCAAGATAAATTCCTTTATCTTACAGAAGATGAGCAGCTTATGGTTGATTACCATCCATCGCTTACAGACTTCATTCTTGATAAGTTTGCTAAAGAATTAAAAAACGATTATCTCGGGCAATTTATTATGGTGGACTATGAATGGGCAAGCAATATTGCCAATCACCAACCCGGACCAGGTCAGCCAATGTTAGATGAAGAATAGGTCTTATCACCATTCCCCAACAATTTACACACTCAAATCGAGAACAGCCTACACAAGCATGTGCAGGCTGTTCTTTTATATTATCAGACTCATTTTTAAATAATTATCCTAGTCATCTTCTTCAAAAAGCTTCTCTTCTCTCACCAAATATATAGGTCGTCGTTTATCTTCGGTAAAAATTTTAGAAATGTACTTGCCAATAATACCTAAGCATAAAAATTGAAAGCCACCCATAAATAATATTAATAAGGCCAAGAGACTGATCGCAGAAGCGCTTACTTGATAAAGTAAAAAAGCCACTAGTAAGTAGATACCCCAAACCAAAGCTGTGCCAATACTGAAAAGACCTAAGAAACTAGCAATTGTTAATGGAAAGTCCGAAAAAGAAATCAAGCCATCGATAGCATAATCGAACAAACTTCTAAATGACCATGAGGATTGACCAGCAATGCGTTTAATATTAGGGTATTCTAAATATTTCACTTTAAAACCAACCCATGAGAAAATCCCTTTTGAAAAGCGATTATACTCACCCATAGATACAACGGCATCTACGACTTGTGCCTTCATCAAACGATAATCTCGCGTACCTTCTGCTAACTCAAGGCGCGAAATTAAATTATTCAATTTGTAAAAAAGGCGGGCAAAAAAAGAACGAACAACTGGTTCGCCTTCTCTAGAAGTCCTTCTGGTTGCTACCACATCCACATTTGGATCTAGAATCATTCGATACATATCTACTAACATCATCGGTGGATCTTGTAAATCCGCATCCATAATTGCAACATACTCACCTTTGGCGTGTTTCAAGCCGGCATAAAGACCTGCTTCTTTACCAAAATTACGTGAAAAAGATAGGTATTCAATGCTGTCTGGATATTGCTGAACCACTTCTTTAATAGCGTTTAGGGTTTGATCGGTTGACCCATCATCTATTAATAGTAATTCAATTTCAACTTCTTTTAGGTCTTTTTGAACTTTTAAAATTGCTTCAATAAACGGCTGGATTGTCTTTTGTTCATTATAACAAGGAACAACAACAGTCATTACATTTTTTCTAACCAAAAAGATTCCTCATTTCTTAATACTTGCTAATTAAATTTGCAAGTCACTTGTCCAATTATTATATATCAAATTCACATCAAACTGTCTATTATTAAAATTTTTTCATAAAACAGTCGATCCCACGGTGCCCTTTCAAAAAAATAAACTTAAACACCCATAAATAAATTAGTGTTTAAGTTTATTGTTAAAGATTAAAACCATCTTAATTGCTAAGAACAGTTAGATGTTTTTAAGTGATGGCTGACTCAACTCTTTGGCTTCAATGGAATACTCGAACAACCACTCGCACTTGGGTATGGGGTCAGCTAATTTAAATACTAAGATCCACTCACCTGATGGAAGAATGCCTGGACGTGTTCCACTGCTTGATTCTAGCTCATCAAGACTTAGAATAATCCGTCGACCTTGACAAACATTTTGAATATCGATTCTTAAATTATAGTGTGAATCATAAGCCATTAATGAGTCAATCGCATAATCCCCCAGATAGGTATTGAATTCAAACACTAAATAACTAATAGTAGCTGGAAGCTCTAAGCGTTCAATGATAAAAGAAGCTGATGGGTCTTCATAATCTTTAATAGTTAACCGCTTATTAACAAGTTGCAAAACGATCTCTCCCTTCCAATCATAAATCCTTAATAAGTTTAACCGTTGATTATGAATTTTGTAGCCTATTTACTGTTAAGTTTATGTAAATTTATACTCTCAATAAAGAATTAGCGCGGTTCTAATTTAATACGTAAATATTCATCATTATATTCGATCAATTTTTCTTGACCAAGGTTACGATAAATTTCTAAATGATCAATAATTTCTTGCGGAGGATAAAAGGCCGGATCGGCAATTACTTCTGGATCCATTAAATCAATGGCGTCCTTATTAGGGGTAGCGTATCCAATATATTCAGCATTTCTAGCTGCTATATCTGGGCGCATCAAGAAATCCATTAAAGCGTGTGCACCTTCGATATTTTTTGCACCTTTAGGAATGGCCAAGGTATCAAACCAAATGTTAGACCCTTCTTTCGGAACCATATAGGCTAAATTTTCATTGTCATACATAGCCATGGCAGCTTCGCCTGAATAAGTAACGGCTATTGGGGCTTCTCCGATTGTCGCATACATTTTAATTTCATCTGCAAGTAAAGCCAGGATATTAGGCATTAATTGTTTCATCTTTTGAGTGGCCTTAGCAATAAGTTCACTATCAGTTTCATTAAGTGAATGCCCTTCTGATTGCAGACCAATCCCAATCACTTCACGGGCGCCATCAATTATCATAATCTTATTACGATATTCTTCTCGCCAAAGGTCATTCCAACTGGTAATTTCGTCTTCCGCAATTTGACTGCTATCATAAAGAATACCTAAAGTACCCCAAAAATATGGCACTGAATATTGATTGCCTCGATCAAAAGGCTGGTCCAGAAATTCTTCATCAATATGTTTGAGATTAGGTAAGCGTTTATGATCAATTTTTTCTAATAAATCCATTTCCATCATTGTTTCTACCATGTATTCACTCGGCCCAATTAAATCATAATTGGTACCAGCTTGTTGAATTTTTGTGAGCATGGCCTCATTAGAATCAAAGGTTTCATAAACTACCACATAACCCGTTTCTTCTTCAAACTCATCGATTAAATCAGGATCAATATAATCGCCCCAATTATAAAAATTGACAATATTACTCTCGCCCGTTAATCCTTGACTAGATTGTAGGTAGTAACGCCCAACAAACATCAAAGCCACTGCAAGTAGAATGGCAATCATTACTTTTACTAATGCTTTCATTACTAACCTCCTCTAGCTTGACGCATTTTAAGTGCTGCTTTTCGCTGTTCTCCGACCCTGAGCGTGTAATAGCCAAAGACTAAAAGTAAAGCTAACAAGAACATTAAAGTAGAGAGCGCATTAATTTCCAAGCTTACCCCTGTTCTAGCACGTGAATATACCTCAACTGATAACGTTGAGAAACCATTCCCAGTTATAAAGAAAGTAACAGCAAAATCATCTAAGGAATAGGTGAAAGCCATGAAGTAACCGGCTAAAACACCACTTTTAATGGAAGGTAAAATAATTCTTGATAGAATCTGATTCTGGTTGGCTCCCAAGTCTTGAGCCGCCGTAATCATGGCTGGATTCATTTCATAAAGTCTTGGCAAGACCATTAAAACCACTATCGGCACATTAAATGCAATATGTGATAACAAAACAGTGGTGAAGCCAAATTCAAACTTTAATAAGAATGAAAACATCAAGAGAAAGCTAGCTCCCATCATGACATCGGGTGTAACCATTAAGACTGAATTTAGATTAAGAATAGCTTGACGACTACGATTAGAACGATAGTAATAAATAGCTATCGCTCCTAGAGTGCCAATGATGGTTGCAATTAAAGCGGATAAAAGAGCGATAATAAAGGTGTTTAAGATGAAGGTCATCAGACGTTTATCTTCAAAAAGGGTTTGATAATGCTCTAGCGTAAAACCAGAAAAGTTAGTCATGTCTCCACCAGCATTAAAGGAATAAAACATTAAATAAATCAAAGGTGCGTACATTAATAAAAAGACAAACGCAATATAAAGGGTAGAACCCATTCTTTTTTTAGTTTTATGCATCTTGACCACCTCCTGCCTTAGAACGATCCCTAGTAGTAAATAGAATGATGAACATAATCAACATTAAAACTACACCGATGGTTGATCCCATCCCCCAATCCTGGGTAACTAAGAAATGCTGCTCAACAGCCGTACCTAAAGTGATTACACGGTTTCCTCCAATTAAGCGAGTAAGCATAAAAAGAGAAAGAGAAGGAATGAAGACCGCTTGGACACCCGAGCGCACTCCTCTCAGTGATAAAGGAAAAATCACACGCCGAATGATGGTCATCTTAGATGCTCCCAAGTCATAGGCCGCTTCTAATAGACTGGGTTGAATCTCATTGATTGAGTTGAAAATCGGCAAGAACATAAAAGGCAACTCAATATAAGCTGCTACTAGAAGGAAGGAAACATCAGTAAACAGCAACTGTTGTCTACCGAAACCAAGCGCTTCAAAGAAATTATTTAAAGGACCCGAATTACCTAAGATGCCTATGAAGGCATAGGTTTTAAGCAATAAATTAATCCATGTTGGTAAAATAATCAGCATCAACCACAAGTCTTTATTTTTGCTTTTAGAAAGAATATAAGCTAGTGGGTAGGCTAATAAAAAAGTGAATAAAGTTACAAGAAAGGCATACCAAAAGGAAGACAGAGTCATTCGGATATATTCCATTGAAGTGAAAAAATGCTGGTAGTTAGCTAGGGTAAATTGTCCATCAATGCCTATAAATGACCGTTGAAAAAGCACTAGTAAGGGAGTAATCACAAAGATGGCTAGCCATAAATAATAGGGGATAGCCAACAAATGAATATTAGTCTTCTTCATTTTCCCCCTCCTCATATTGCTCTAAACGAGCGTCAAATTCCTCCTCTGTTTCATTAAATCTCATAACATGAATTTCATCCGGACCAATTTGCAAGCCGATTTTTTGTCCAATATCAACCTTCTCTGTTGTGTGAATCATCCATTCGTTTTGCTCATCATCATAGGCAATAATTTCATTGAACATCCCTCTAAAGAGCATAGTATCAACTGTTGCGTTAATCTGACCCTGATTAGGAGCAGTGATTTTTACATCTTCTGGTCGAATAACAACCTCTACTGCTTCGCCTTTAGGAATCCCTGCATCCTCACAATCGAATTCATGACCGACAAATTTAACCCGGTAATCAGCCATCATGGTTGCATCAATAATATTTGATTCTCCAATAAAGTCAGCAACGTATCGATTAATCGGCTCATCATAAATATCTGAAGGCGTACCCGATTGCACAATTTCTCCTCTATCCATAACAAAAATCCAATCAGACATAGCTAAAGCTTCTTCTTGATCATGTGTGACAAAAACGAAAGTAATCCCTAGACGCTGTTGTAATTCACGTAATTCATACTGCATATCGGTTCTTAATTTTAAGTCTAAAGCTGATAAGGGCTCATCTAAAAGTAGAACGTCCGGCTCATTGACCAGTGCGCGTGCAATCGCTACCCTTTGTTTTTGACCACCTGACATTTCATTAATATTTCGTTCTTCATAACCATCTAACCGCACCTGCTTAAGCGCAGCTTGAACTTTGTTTTTAATGATTTGTTTGTCAACATTTTTGACAGATAAACCAAAGGCAATATTATCAAAAACATTCATATGTGGAAAAAGTGCATAATCTTGAAAAACGGTATTAACTTTACGTTTATTAGCAGGAATGTTGGTTACTTCATTTCCTTCAATCGATACTGTCCCTTCACTTGCTTGAGTAAAGCCTGCGATAATTCTTAAAATTGTTGTTTTACCGCATCCTGATGGTCCAAGCAAAGTATAAAACTGTCCTTGTTCCAACTCCATATTAATATTTTTTAATACCATTTGATCATCAAAGTGCTTTGAAACGTTCTTTAACTCGACACTTAGTAATGCTTCACTCATGCTTGACACCCTCTTTTGTATTTTTTGAAGGAAACCTTCCGCCCGATTATATCATGTTATACTCACGCTTTGTAAGTTAGATTTTAAAATAAAAATCGACAAACATTAATATTCAGTAATCTATCTGTAAACATTAAAAAAGCCACATGTGCACATGTGACTCCTAATCTATAAATAAATTATTCGACATCCTCACCAATAATACGGACTTCTGTTTCTAGACGTACTTGGTTCTTTTCCCAAATAGTTGCTTGGATAAAAGCAATTAAGTCAGTATAGTTTGTTGCCGTTGCATTATCCACATTGACAATAAAGCCTGCATGCTTCTTAGACACTTCAGCTCCACCGATACGATAGCCCTGTAGACCAGCATCTTGGATTAACTTCCCTGTATAATAACCTTCAGGTCTCTTGAAAACAGATCCACATGAAGGATATTCTAAAGGCTGCTTGGATTGGCGTAAATGTGTTAGATGATCCATTTCTTCTTCTATATGTGCAAAGTCACCAGCTTGCAATTTAAAACGAACAGATAAAATCAAATCATTTTGCTCTTGAAAAACAGAATGGCGATAAGAAAAATGACAGTCTGGATTTTTAAAGGTTTTAATTAAGCCATCACGACTGATTACATCGACTTCATCAATGACATCTTTGACTTCTCCGCCATAGGCCCCCGCATTCATATAAACAGCCCCACCGATCGAGCCTGGTATACCACAAGCAAACTCCAGGCCTGTAAGTGAATGTTCGAGCGCTAAGTGAGTTAGTTTAATCAATGACGCCCCTGATTCCGCTTCAAGGATGTTAGAATCGATGCGTCGCATCGACTTCATCTCAGTCATCATGATGACAACGCCACGAATGCCACCATCTTTTACTATTAAGTTGGAAGCATTACCTAAAACCGTTAAATCTAACGGCTGATTTTTTACATAGTTCACAATGGTTTCCACTTGAAAGCGATCATGAGGAAAGACCAAATAATCTGCCTTACCACCTGTTTTTGTATAAGTATATTTTGATAGAGGCTCATCTTTTAATATTTTGATGTTAGGAAATTTTTCTAGTAAGTTCATTTTATTTTCCCCTTCAGTATAATCGTCATTCCATTCTAGTTAAAAGGATGTCACTTGTAAAGTGGCATCCTTTTATGTAAGCGATTTACGCAAGATTTTTTTCCATAGTATAGACATCGTAATAAAAATGACCATGTCTTAAACGCTGACTTAAAGTTCCTTTGATATCAAATCCAAACGATTTATAAAGTCGGACAGCCCGTTGATTTTCAGTGACCACTTCTAAAGTTAAAATTTTTAAATCAACTTTTTTGGCAAAATCAATTAATTCTTGCACAATCATTTTGCCAATACCATAGCCCCAATATTCTTTCACAATCGATACTCCTATTTCAGCGATATGGTCTTGCTTGTGACTTGAGAAATTAGCTAAATTACCGATTCCAATAACTTGATCGTCAACTTCAATAATTAATAATAATGATTTTTTAGCCAACAGGTAGTTTCGAATCAATTCTTTTTCTTGCTGAACATCCAGAGATAATCCTTCAGGTCCGGTTGTAAGATAATTGGTATCTTTACCGATATGTCTCATTAATCCTAAAATGGCGCGAGCATCTTTGACTTGGGCTTGACGAATTGACAGTTGAATCTCTTCTTCGACCATTTCGACTTGTTTTTCTTGGTCTGGATTTTCTCGATAAGACATTGTTTAATCGCCCCTTTCTATATGATCTCTAAACTTTTGAAAGATGATTTGATGCTTATTATCTGCTTGTGGCGATAAACTTATTTCTATTTGACGTTGGTTTTGATCCAATAATTTGAAAGCTATCTCTATATGACTTTTCGGTAAATAATCTGTAATAAATTGTGGCCATTCAACCAGACAAATAGACTGTTGATCGAAAAACAAATCAAAATCAACAGTATCCGCTCCACCTTCTTCTAAGCGATATGCATCAATATGGACCACTCGCTCAGCTACTTGCTGAAGTTCATATTCTTTAACTATGGTATAAGTCGGACTTTTAATGGCTCTATCAATTCCTAAAGAACGCCCAAAAGCCTGAGTAAAAGCTGTTTTTCCCGATCCCAATGGACCTGAAAGCAAAATAAGACTTCCTGGTTGAATGACTTTAGCTAATATTTTAGCCAGGCTTTTTGTATCCTCTAAGTTATGACTTGTAAAGTTTATCATCTTTTTTCCCCATTCACTTGCTGATAGGTTAAGTATAACGAAGATTCCGGCAAACATCGAATTATTTGACTTTAGAGGTGATTATTGCTAATTTTATAGTAATAGAAAACGAGGAGGTCAGTTGATGAAAAAAATACTACAAATATCCACAGCACTTATCTTAACCGTTTTTTTAGGCGCTTGCGATATGTTGCCTGGAAATGATAAAGCAAAGGTAGAAAATGCCCCTACCGAAGAGGTTACTACTAATGAAGAAGAAAAAACAGATACTACCATGGCTGCTGAAGAAACCACAATGGAAGAAACTACTGTTGAAACAGCTGCTAATGATGCTGAGGGACTAGAAGGTACTGCAACAATCATTATTAACCAAGAATCGGGAGCCCCTCTTGAATATGAAGTAAATAATATCGGTGGTGTGAGTGTTCTAGAGGCTATGTCTGCGATTGAAGAGTTAGAATTCAACTTCAATGAAGATGAAGGTGTTGTTGATATTATTGATGGTGTAGAGAATGACTACGCTCCAAACACTTGGGTGTATTTAATTAACAAGCAATTTGCCGAGCTGGGTGTTGTTTCTCAAAAATTAGAAGACGGTGATGAAATCGAATGGTATTATGGTACTATCGATGATATTCCTGTTACAATTATTCCAGCAGAATAATCAAAAAAGCTATTAAATGCTATAAATGTAAGAAAACCACTCTTCTGGAAGAGTGGTTTTAAATTGCCTTATTTTTTACGAACGAAGTAACCGGCGATGCCGAATAAAGTAAGGCTTATACTGTACATGACCAGCTGATCACTTTCCCCAGTGTTTGGAAGTGTATCCTTCGCTGAATCAGTGGCTTGAACTTGATGATCCTTTACGACTGGTTGTGAAGAAGGGCTATTGGATAAATGATTGTCTTCAGCCTGTTCTTCAATATTGCTTTGGTCATCCAAGTCCTCAATTTGAGTATCTGCCCCATTTCCTACTGTTTCATCCGCTCCCGGAAATGGATTTAAGATGTTGTCTGTATCTGGCTCCACATCTGGATTTGATTCCTTATCATCACTCGGACGATTATAGTAGGTAATAAAGCGATTGCTTTCTTCTAACAGTTTCCCAATTTGTAGTAAACTGCGGTCGTTTTTAGCAAATGTGTTGAACATTACACCCATCGGCAGTCCTTTATCTGTCAAATATGTTGGTAAGCTCAGTGCAGGTGTACCAGTTAGATTAGCCAATTGAGTGTAAGGAGTCAAAGTCCACGCTGGTAACCATTGATCATAAATTACTTGTAATTTTTCAACTTTACTCAAACCAGACATGTCTTCCATTACTTCAGCCAGCTCTGGACTAATATGATTATAATCAGCCTTTGGAGCTGGGTAAGCATTAGTAGCTGTTAATAAAAATGGATATTTTGAATAGAAAGCGTTCATATCTTCTGTCACTTGATGGATATAGTCCCAAGCTCCAGCTACATCTTCTTTAGTTAAATCCTTTGATGTTTGGTATAAAGCCCAAGTTAGCAATTCCACATCTTCTCTTTGAATTGGTCGACCAAGTGGTCTCTTTGCTATGTAGTCCAAAGAGCCAGCAGCCGAAGAAGCAAGAATGTAGTATTGCTCCATTAATTTTTTTCCATCTACTGGATAAGCTACTTCCTCGACTAAATAACCTTCACCTTTTAAGAAATTGGCTACCTCTCGAACTGCTTGAATAGCATCTTCTGATATCGGCGTTCCAGCAGGAGTCATGGTTGTGTAGGCTATGGGAGTGGTCTTGTCAAAGCTTCCTTGCAGTACATGTTCACGCGTCTTTTCTTTTAATAAGGTCTCAAAAAGTGTAATTGTATCTTGCATTGATTTAGTCTCTGCAAAGTGGGTGGTTTGATTGTTTATTGAGCTGCTATCCCATGTTAAAATTCCTCTCGATGGATGTAAACCAATTAAACCAGACCAAGAAGCTGGAATTCTAGTAGAACCACCGGCATCACTGGAACTTGCGACTGGTACTTGCCCAATTGCGACAGCTGCTGAAGATCCCCCTGAAGATCCTCCCGGATTATGGGCTAAATTCCAAGGATTATGTGTGTCACCATACAATTCAGAATTAGTTACATTGATCCAACCCATTTGCGGATAAGAAGTTTGACCGATTACAATAAAGCCTGCTTCTTTAAAAGCTTTTACTTGGCGACCATCTCTAGAAGATGTTTGATCTTCCAAAAACTTGAAGCCGAGTGTATTGCTACCCTCTTCCACAGAGTGACCTAGACCCTTCACTAACATCGGCACACCATAAAAAGGCTGACCAGTATCTTCCATCGCTTCAGCTTCAGCTAAAGCAGCTTCTTTGCGTGTTGAAATAACGTTATTTAAATCAGGATTTGTTTCTTCGATTACTTGAAAAGCAAATTCAATTAATTCTTTACTTGTTGTTCTTCCACTTCTGACCATTTCAGCAAGTGTTGTGGCGTCCAACTTTTTATATTCTTCAATAGTTAAGGGAGTTTGTGAAGGTGTTTCGCCTTCACCTTGTGAATCAACTTCCATTCTAGCAGGTGTTTCTTGTGGTTCTTCTTCACTTTCACCAGGAATCACAGCCTTGTCAGATTCTATCTCTGGATTTGATTTTACTTGAATAGATTGCAAGCTGGAATTTAAGCTTTCTACATCTGATTCCATAGCGTTTACATTCACTGCAAGTGGCGTGAAACTATTTAAGGCAAGGGTTGACAACAATAAGAGTCGCTTCATTAAACTTTTTTTCATTGATTTCCTCCAATAAGTAATTTTTCACAAAATCCATTGTAACATGTTCTTCACAAATGTGAAAATGATTCTCATTAGATTTGCATGAGAAAAGCTCCTCAATCAAAAATCTGCTTGAGGAGCTTGGTTTATAATTTATTTAGGTTAGTTATTTAGAGCCTGGTTGGCTGTGATAATCGCTACTTTAAACACATCTTCTTCTACACACCCTCTTGAAAGGTCTGAAACGGGTTTATTCAGTCCTTGTAAAATTGGTCCAACAGCTTGGAAATTACCTAAGCGTTGCGCAATCTTATAGCCAATATTTCCAGATTGAATTTCTGGGAAAACAAAGACAGTCGCTTGTCCATCAAGAATAGACCCAGGAACCTTTTGTGCAGCCACCTCAGGAACAATAGCCGCATCAAATTGCATTTCACCATCAATGGTCAATTCGGGTGCTAATTGCTTCGCAATTTTAGTCGCTTCTGCCACTTTATCTACTTCTGGTGATTTGGCTGATCCATAAGAAGAAAAACTTAACATCGCCACTTTAGGATCAATACCAAAGATTTCAGCTGTTTTAGCACTTTCTACCGCAATTTCAGCTAAAGATTGTGCATCAGGATTAATATTAATAGCGCAATCTGCAAACACTAATTTTTGACCATTGGTATGAGGTGGAACCATGATAAAGGCTCCTGAAATTAATTTTACGCCTGGTCGTGTTTTGATAATTTGTAAAGCAGGCCTTACTGTATCTCCTGTTGAGTAAACGGCTCCACATACCATTCCATCCGCTTGATTGGTATAAACCAACATGGTCCCAAAGTATGCAGGATCTTTTAGGAGTTCAATAGCTTCTTCTCTAGTATTCTTACCCTTACGTCTTTCAACAAATGCTTCAATCAATTGATCCATTGCTTGATATTCTTCAGGGTCATGGAGAGTAATCCCTTCAATCACCCAATTTTTTTCATTGGCTAGTTGTTTAATTTCTACCTTATTACCCAAAACAATCGGTTCCACAATATCTTCGGCATGCAAGCGTACTGCTGCTCCTAAAACACGTGGGTCAGTCCCCTCAGGAAACACTATTTTGATGCCTTTTCCTTTTATCTTTTCTTGTAACTGTTGAAACATTGCTCGATCACTCCTTAATATTCACTGTTACTCTTAATGATACACTTTTATAAAATTGTTCTCAATATTTTTATTTAAAATTGTATCTAGTCTTTGGGATAAGGTATATAATCAGATTCATTTACTTTTCATCTGTTTCACTTGGATGGAAATTCTGTTTGATATTCTGTTCATGTTTAGCACGATTTAACATTCGATTTTCTTTCTCATTTTGAGGATAGTATTTACGGTAATTATCGGCAATCTTTTTAAAAAATAAGCGATACAATAAATAGATTGCCAAACAAATCATTAAGAAGGGTAAAGATGCTACCAATAATAAAACAAGATTTTCTAGCATCCACTTGGTAGAAATCAAAGCTTCTTTAAAAGTATTAGCTATACGACCTATAAAGGAATAATTTTGATTGCGTTCTTCTGCTAGAACATAGCGCTCACTCAAAGTAATATTGATAGTGGCTTGTTCTATTTGATTTTCCAAGTTAGCTTGTTCGGCTAAATATTGATCTCTTTGAATAATAGCATTTTCAATTTCAGTTTGAATTTGGACAATTTCTTCAATTTTTTCTGCTTGATCTAATAAGGCATTTAACCGGTCTAAACGATCCTCTACGGCTTGTAAACGGATGTCAATATCATTGACCGAGCGAGTGACATCTTGGGACCCTCTACTTGACGATTGCAAAGAAACATCCGGCAGGTCTTGGAGTTTCTCAACTGTTTGATTAAAGTTCGCCTGTGGAATACGCGCAGTCAAAATTAACTCACGCAACTCTTGCTCACTATCAGAAAATTGTCCACCATCTATCAAATACTCATTTTGATAGTGAATGCTGCCTTTGCTTTTTTCAATCACTTCAAATAAAGCTTGTTTGGCCTCCTCATATTTTAAGGTCTCAAAATATAAGTCTGCCTTTTGAATCAAATAGGCTTGGTCAGCAGCTACTTCTTCTTGATAAGTTTCATTAGTCATTCTCATCTGTTGATTATCCAAATTGATGGAATCATTAAGAATTTGGTCTGGGGTTTTTTCTGACTTAAAAGAGCTTTGATTAAAATTTTCACAAGCTACTAAACTCATTGTAACTGCTACTACTAAAATCAATAATTTGTAGTACTTTTTCATTTTATTTACTCCTTCAGATATTTTTCTTTATTATACTAGTAAATTTAATGAAAGACTAAGTTATGACTTGCAATTTGATGTCTACAGTTGTAAACTTTAAGTGAAGTTACATGTGTAATCAGAGAGGAGTTTTCTTATGCAAGAAAGTCTTTCAGTCCCATCGATCACTGATGCAGAATGGGAAATTATGCGGATAGTTTGGGCCCATCATTCACTTACTTCACGCCAAATTATCGATACTGCTAGTCAATTTTCTGATTGGAAAGAAGCTACTATAAAAACTTTAATTAACCGCTTATTGCAAAAAGAACATTTGGCTCTTGAAGGAGAACATAAACCCTATCAATATCAAGCAAATATTTCTGAAAAAGAGGCGGTTCATGCAGAAATAAGTAAGCTACTGAGCCGCATTTGCAATAAAGATAAGGCTCCTTTTATTCATCAAATAATTAATGATGTCATCTTATCACAAGCTGATTGTCAACAGCTGATAAAACAATTGCAGGATAAGGGCAAGCAGGCTCCAAGCCAAGTAAAATGTAATTGCCCAGTCGGTCAATGTCAATGTCACTCATGGTCTCATTAATTAATGGAGGAATTATCATGAAAAAACAAGATTTTAAAGTCCAAGGTATGTCTTGCAGCCACTGCGCTCAAACTATTCAAGATTTGCTTTTATCAATGGATGGAGTTGAAAAAGTAAATATCCAAGTGGATACTAAAGAGCTTACTATTGAGCATCAAGACTTTTTAGCTATGGAAGATTTTAATCATGTGCTTAAAGATACTCACTATCATTTAAGCAAATAATCGATCCCTAAAGGAGGGCTAAAATGCAATCAAGTACTTATACTATTGATGGAATGTCCTGCGCTTCTTGTGCAATGACAGTCGAAAAAACGCTTAATCAAACAATGGGTGTTGAAACAGCCGAAGTAAATCTACTGAACCACTCTGTAAAAGTCAATTTTGATCCACAAAAGGTCACATTTGAGACACTGGCTAATCGAGTAGAAAAGGCAGGCTATCAGCTATTACCTTCGATTAATGAAGCGCTCATTCAAAACTTTCGGATTGAGGGAATGTCTTGTGCTTCTTGTGCGCAAACAGTTGAAAAAGCAGCCAATCAACTGTCGGACGTTCAGTCTGCTCAAGTCAATTTTGCTACTTCAACATTGAATGTTGAGTGGGATCATAAAGCCCAGCCAGATAAAGCGATTGAGGCGGTGCAAAGAGCGGGTTATAATGCCAGTTTAATTATTTCTCCTGAAGAACAATATCAAAAAGATTTAGAGCGAGAACAGCAATATTTAAAAAAGTCCAAGCAAAAAATTATGGGTATGGTCCTGTTCACTCTGCCACTCTTTCTTTTAGCAATGGGTCCAATGATTGGCCTTCCTATTCCGGATTCTCTTTCAATAAAGCAACATCCAAGCATTCATGCCCTCATTCAGATGATTTTAAGTAGTGCTGTTTTATATTTAGGTAAAGATTTATTTATTCGTGGATTCAAGAGTCTTTTGAATGGCCACCCCAACATGGACAGCTTAGTCGCAATAGGTAGTGGAGCCGCTTTTGTTCAAGGTCTAGTCGTAACGCTCTTTCTATTCATCAATCCTCTTCAAAACAGTCAAGAGATTGAATTATACTTTGAATCAGCTGCAGTAATTGTCTCTTTAATGACAATCGGCAAGTATTTAGAAGACATTGCTAAAGGACGAACTTCTTCAGCGATTAAAACCCTAATGGATTTAGCACCTAAAGAGGCACGTAGAATTAAAGAGGATGGCTCCATTGAAATTGTTCCAACCGAACGAATTCAACCAGGAGATCATTTGCAAATTAGACCTGGAGATACCATTCCAATGGATGGAATCATTCTTGAAGGTCAATCCAGTGTCGATGAATCGATGTTAACTGGTGAAGCCATGCCGGTTAATAAAAGCAAAGGCGACTGCGTAACTGGAGCTAGTTTAAATAAAACCGGTGGCTTTACCCTGAAGGTAGAACGAGTAGGGCAAGACACTACGCTTTCTCAAATTATTCAATTAGTTAATGAAGCTCAATCTTCCAAAGCTCAAATTGCTAAATTTGCTGATGTGGTAGCTTCTTATTTCGTCCCAACTGTTATGGTGATTGCCTTAATCAGTGGTTTATTCTGGTTCTTTATAATGAATCAATCCTTAACTTTCAGTTTACAGATTTTTATTAGTGTTTTAATTATCGCTTGCCCTTGTGCGCTTGGTTTAGCCACTCCAACAGCTATCATGGTGGGAACAGGTAATGCTGCACAAAAAGGGATCTTAATTAAAAGTAGTGCCAGTCTAGAAACTACTCACCAAGCAGATACTATTTTGCTTGATAAGACAGGGACTATCACCCAAGGTCAACCGAGTGTGACTGATTTTTATCCTGTTGATGAAAAAGATAAAGCTATTCTATTAAGTAAGTTAGCAAGTGTTGAAGCCAACTCAGAACACCCTCTTGGCAAGGCAGTTGTCGATTATGCCGAAAGTTTCGGCATAGAATATCAGGCTTTGAAGCAAATCCAATCAATTACAGGTAAGGGAATTACTGCTGAGATTAATGGCGAAAACATAGATATTGGTAACCAGCGTTTAATGGAAGAAATATTAAGCCAACCCATCCCTCAAGATTTTCTCTCACTAGCAGATAAACTGAGTCATGAAGCCAAAACTGTTATTTTCTATGCAATTAACCGCCATTTCCAAGGCTTATTAGCCATTTCAGATCCGATAAAAGAATCGAGTATGGAAGTAATAAAAACTCTCAAAGCAATGGGTCTTAAGGTGATGATGGTGACAGGTGATAATCAAGCCACAGCAGAACATATCGGTCAATTAGTAGGAGTGGATAAAGTCTTTGCCGAAGTTTTGCCTGAAGACAAGTCACGTATTGTGAAGGAAGTACAAGCAACCGGCAATAAAGTGATTATGGTCGGTGATGGCATTAATGATGCCCCTGCTTTAGCACAAGCTGATATCGGCATGGCGATCGGGTCTGGGACCGACATTGCGATTGAATCTGCTGATATTGTGTTAATGAATAACCATTTAACCACCATTCCGACCGCTATTAATTTGAGTCATGCGACTATCCGCAATATCAAACAGAACCTTTTCTGGGCTTTCTTCTATAATGTGATAGGCATTCCTTTTGCGATGGGCGTTATCTATCTATTTGGTGGTCCCTTACTTAACCCAATGATAGCCGCCTTAGCTATGAGCTTTTCTTCTATCTCTGTTTTACTTAATGCTCTACGCTTAAAATTTTTTGCTGAATAATTAACAACTCATTCGAGGAGTGGCTCAAGTTGAGCCACTCCTTTTTTGTGAATCAATTAATTTTCATGGAATTCCTAGAATTGATACACCAAACTAAAAAAATTTACTATAATAGAAGTATCAGCAATTAAAAAACTTACTTAAAGAAAGGATTTAATCATGACTAAATTATATTTTGCAAGTCCCCTTTTTAATGAAATGGAACTAGCCTTCAACCAAAAAGTTGCTAATGAATTAAGACAAGCCATACCTTCTTTAGATATTTTCTTACCACAAGAACAAACTGAAATTAACGATAAGCAAGCCTATGCCGATTCAAAGATGATTGCTCGTTTGGATACGGAAGCAGTGCTAGCAAGTGATATCGTTTTGGCCGTCTTAGATGGACAAACCATTGATCCAGGTGTAGCCAGTGAAATTGGTATTGCCTACCAAGCCGGCATTCCTATTATTGGTCTATTTTCAGACTCCCGTCAACAAGGCGCGGATAACCCTCAAAAAATTGAAGCACTCAAAGAAGTTGCAGAATCACAGTTCGCCTATGTTAACTTATACACTGTGGGATTGATCAAACTTAACGGAAAGGTTGTTTCTCACTCTTCCGAGATTGCTGCTGCCATTGAAGAAGTCTTAAATAAAAAATAAAGACCAAGATGTTACTAAGTCACAATAGATGGGTGGAAATATATGTATTCCAATAAAGTAGGTTTAATTGATATCGGTTCAAATACTATTCGTATGGTGATTTATGCAATCGATCAATATTATGATGTTCATGAAATTACTAACCTTAAAGCGCCTGCACGTTTATCTCAATACTTGAATAAAGATGAAAACGACCAGGTAATGATGTCTGATAAAGGGATTCAGAAACTAACTGAAACGCTAGCTAGTTTTAACTATGCCGCTCGAGCACATAAAATTGAGGAGTTAATTGTCTTTGCTACAGCAGCTATTCGTCAATCAGCTAACCAAGAGCAAATCATACAGCGGGTATTAGAAGAAACTGGCATTGAAATTCGCATCTTATCAGAAAAAGAAGAGGCTTCGCTGGGCCAGTACGCTATTTCGCACTCCTTACCTAATCGTAATATGGTGACTATCGATATGGGCGGAGGGTCTTGTGAAATAACCTTGTCAGAAAACAAAGAGATTAAACAATACCATTCCTTTCCATTTGGCGTAGTCAGCTTGAAGGAAAAGTTCTTTAAAGATAAAGACCATAATGATTCAACAGCCATTGAAAAGACAAGACGCTATTTACAAAAAACTTTTAAGTCACTGGATTGGCTAAAGAAGGTTAAGTACCCGATCGTTGCGGTCGGTGGTTCTGCGCGTAATATCGCTCAAGTTCATCAACGCCTACAGAATTATCCCATTGCTGGCTTACATGGTTATCGACTCTCTGAAAAAAATCTAAACACCACACTCGACCTATTCCAGTCAACAAATTACCAAGATATGCAAGATATTGACGGTTTAAGTTCTGATCGAACTGACATCATTATTCCAGCTAACTTAGCATTAATTGAGCTTTTTCAAATCGTCAATGCGCCTACCCTATTCATTTCTAGACAAGGGCTGAGAGATGGTGTTATTACTTACTACTTGAATGATCATTTTAACCAGCCTATTAATCCTGAGCATATTCACGTTCGAAGTGTCGCCAAAGTATGTCGTGATTTCAAAGTGCATCCAAAGGTTGCAGAAATTCGGAGTAAAATAGCGATCGATCTTTATAAACAACTGACTGATTTAGGACAAATGGATTATTCCTATGCTCAGCAAGTTGAATTAGAAATGGCAAGTTATCTCTACCGATGTGGCCAATTCATCTCTAAAGAAGCTGATTCCCAGACAACTTTCTATCTTTTATCCAATATGGATTTGGCCGGTTTTTCACATCGCGACCGTGTCCGCTTAGCTTTATTAAGCAGTTATCGTAATAAATCTTTACTCAATCAATATTGTCAGTCTTTCAGCAATTGGTTTAGTAGTGAAGATATAAAAGAACTACAAGCTTTAGGAGGTATTTTAAAATTTAGCCAATCATTAAACGATTCTAAAACTTCTCCGATTAAAAATATTAAATTAGAAAAAAAGAAAAAAGACTATATCCTAACCCTTTATCACAATGGCCCTGTGGTAGCCGAGCAATATCGAGCAGATCGTCACGCCAAACATATTGCTCGTAGCTTAGATGGAAGCTTAAAACTAAAGTATGTTGACTTAGAGGCTTAAAGAAAACTGAGAGGAGAAATGAAATGACTGAGACCAAAAAAAAGAAAAAGAAAACAGTGAATAAGGATAAGCGCATTTCTAACTCAAGAAAAAATCGCGGACAATTTGATAATCCTGACTTTTATTTTAACCGCGAATTATCTTGGCTAGACTTTAATTTACGTTGTATTGACAATGCTTATGATATGACCAATCCTTTACTGGAACAAATAAATTTCTTAGCCATTGCCTCTTCAAATCTCGATGAATTCTTTATGGTCAGAGTTTCGGGAGTTTATGATCAATACCTTGCTGGTGTGGAGGTTTCTGAAAATAAAACCTGCCAAACACCCGAAGAATTATTAGAAAACATTAGTCAGCGCAATCAACGCAATGTCGCTAAACAATACCAACGCTACCATGAATTAATGCCTCTCTTGCCAAATACTGGCTACCAAATGAAGTCCATCGGTGAATTGTCCGTATCTGAACAAGCAGAAATAGACTATTACTTTAAGACCTTACTCTTACCGACTCTTTCTCCTTTAGGAATCGATGCCTACCGGCCTTTCCCTCACCTTGTCAATAAAGTTTTAAACATTATGGTTAAGCTGGAAAAGGATGGCAAAGAGCATCGAGCGATTCTTCCTATTCCTCAGCTGATTGAACGTTATTTCATTATTGAAGGACAAGTCCATACCATCGTCTTAGTGGAAGACATTATCATCCACCACCTTGATCGTATTTTTGAAGGCTATGAAGTTGTGGCTGCTTATCCTTTTCGAATTACACGTAATGCAGATTTTTCAATTGCAGAAGACGGTGCTTCCGATTTGTTAGTTCTAATTGAAGACTATGTCAAACAAAGAAAAAATGGAATGGCTGTCCGGCTTGAAATTGACCGCTCACGCTTAATGAATTTTTCTGAACAAAACCTTACTTATCTACAAGAAGTTTTTGAGTTGGAAGAAAATGCTGTTTACTTAATTGACGGGCCGCTCGATTTAACTTTCCTTTTTGCCTTAAGAGAAGAAATTGGTGAAAATAACCCTCAATTCTTATTTGAGGAGCATATACCCTACCTGAATCCCAAACATTTAGGAGAAGACCTATTCACCCAGGCCAAAGACCATGACATCTTCCTCCACCACCCTTATGATTCGTTTGATCCGGTAGTTAACTTAATAGCGTACGCTGCTCAAGATCCTCAAACCATTGCCATTAAACAGACCCTTTACAGAGTTTCTAAAAACTCTCCCATTATCTCAGCCTTAAAAACCGCTGCCGAAAACGGAAAAGAAGTTACCGTGTTGGTGGAACTAAAAGCACGTTTCGATGAAGAAAATAATGTTTATTGGGCCAAAGAATTAGAAGAAGCAGGCTGTCACGTTTTATATGGTGTTAGTGAACTAAAGACCCATTCCAAAATTTCACTGGTCATTCGCAAGGAGGATAATAAAATCCAACCTTACCTTCATCTAGGAACAGGTAATTACAATGACAAAACAGCAAAAATTTATACCGATATGGGCTTATTTACGACGCACCCTGGTTTAACGGATGATGCTACTGATTTCTTCAACTATTTAAGTGGTTATAGCAGCTTGCCAGATTATAAACATTTACATGTTTCACCTTTTGCCATTCGGGATTCTCTAATGGATTATATTGATGAGGAAATTGCTTTTCAAAAACAATACGGTAATGGTCGTATCATTGCTAAAATGAATTCCTTAACCGATCTTCCCCTCATCCAAAAGCTCTATGAAGCCAGTCAAGCGGGTATTTCAATTGATCTAATTGTTAGAGGTATCTGCTGTTTGAAACCGGGCATTCCTGGAATATCTGATAATATTCGTGTACGTTCAATTGTTGGTCGCTTTTTGGAACATTCCCGTGTGTATTACTTTAACCATAATAGTGATAACCACCTATTCCTCTCTTCAGCTGATATGATGACGCGCAATATGATTAAGCGTGTCGAAATTGAATTCCCGATCTTAGATAAGGATATCGAGGCCGATATAGTGGACTATTTAGAGCTTCAATTAGCTGATAATATGAAAGCACGTGAACTGCAAGTAAACGGCGAATATATCCGCCCAGTTATCATTGAAGACCAAAAAATCAACTCGCAAGAAATTTTAATCGAGCGAGCCAGCCAACGTCAAAAAGATCTCGATGAGCGCTTAGCTAAAGAAAAACAGAGTCGCAAAATTCGACTCAGTAAACTAAATCCCGCTCGTGATAATCAGACTAAACTGTCAAGTCCGCAAGAACCTTCTATAATCAAACGCTTCTTAGCTTGGTTACGCAGTCTATAAAATTTTGACTCTGTCCCTAAATGGACAGAGTTTTTTATCTTCTAATAAGTTTATCAATAAACTATATTTTGTTAGACGATAATACATATGTGACATAAAACAAATAAAAATAGGGAGCTTCTG